>CAZWED010000342.1:0-3383 GCA_964632645.1 uncultured Ferrimonas sp.
GAGTACTCGGTGTAGTTACCTTCGTAGAAGTTCACCTGTCCCTCATCACGGTAGTCGAGGAGGTGGGTACAGATACGGTCGAGGAACCAACGGTCGTGCGAAATCACCATGGCGCAGCCGGGGAATTCCAGCAGGGCTTCTTCGAGGGCACGCAGGGTTTCCACGTCCAGATCGTTGGTTGGTTCGTCGAGCAGCAGCACGTTGCCGCCTGCCTGCAGCAGTTTGGCCAGGTGCACGCGGTTGCGCTCACCACCGGAGAGGGTACCGATGATTTTTTGCTGATCCGCGCCACGGAAGTTAAAGCGGCCCACGTAGGCACGGCTTGGGATTTCCATGTTGTTGATGCGCATGATGTCCTGACCGCCGGAAATTTCTTCCCAGATGGTGGCCTTGTTGTTCATCGAATCACGGAACTGCTCGACCGAGGCGATTTTCACGGTTTCACCGATGTCAATTTCGCCGCTGTCTGGCTGCTCGGCGCCGCTCAACATGCGGAACAGAGTCGACTTACCGGCACCGTTGGCACCGATAATGCCCACAATGGCGCCCTTGGGCACGGTGAAGGACAGGTTGTCGATAAGGATGCGATCGCCGTAGCTCTTGGTGAGGTTACGCACCTCAATTACCTTGTCACCGAGACGTGGTCCGGGCGGAATAAACAGCTCGTTGGTCTCGTTGCGGCGCTGGTAATCGGAGCTGTTCAGCTCTTCAAAGCGGTTCATACGCGCCTTGCCCTTGGACTGACGGCCCTTGGCACCCTGACGCACCCACTCAAGTTCCTTGGAGATGGTCTTTTGACGGGCGCTCTCGGTGGCGGCTTCCTGCTTCAGACGGGCATCTTTCTGCTCAAGCCAGCTGGAGTAGTTGCCCTGCCAGGGGATACCTTCGCCGCGGTCGAGTTCCAGAATCCAGCCGGCGGCGTTGTCGAGGAAGTAACGGTCGTGGGTGATCGCCACCACGGTGCCCGGGTATTCGGTCAGGAAGCGTTCCAGCCAGCCCACGGATTCGGCATCCAGGTGGTTGGTCGGTTCGTCCAGCAGCAGCATGTCCGGTTTTTCCAGCAACAGGCGGCACAGCGCTACACGACGGCGCTCACCACCGGACAGGTTTGCCACCTTGGCGTCCCAGGCCGGCAGGCGCATGGCGTCGGCGGCACGCTCCAGAGCGTTGTCCAGGTTGTGGCCATCTTTGGCGGCGATGATGTTTTCCAACTCACCCTGCTCTTTGGCCAGGGCGTCGAAGTCGGCGTTCTCATCGGCGTAGGCGGCGTACACCTCGTCCAGGCGGGTCAGGGCGTTTTTCACGTCCGCTACCGCTTCCTCAACCACTTCCCGTACGGTTTTGCTCATGTCCAGCTGGGGTTCCTGCGGCAGGTAACCCACTTTGATGCCGGGTTGGGGACGGGCTTCACCTTCGAATTCGGTGTCCACGCCCGCCATGATGCGCAGCAGGGTTGATTTACCGGCGCCGTTCAGACCCAGAACACCGATCTTGGCGCCAGGGAAGAAGGACAGGGAGATGTCTTTAAGGATGTGACGCTTGGGCGGTACGACCTTGCCCACGCGCAGCATGGAGTAGATAAACTGAGCCATTTCCAAGATTAGGTTGTGTGAAAAACAGGGGCCTGATTGTACCCCAGAACCGGCCAGGATGCGCACTGACCTTTATCCCGCCTGTTGGCAGGGAGTCTTTACTGCCCGGTGGCGCTCCCGTTGGTGGAACGTGTCGCCGCCCTACGACCACGCAGCATATTTCATCCTCTGTGAACATTTCCCCCAGAGTGATTACACGTCGCTGGTTTTCCGGTGTTTTCCCTGTGTAAAACGAGAACTTCAGCACCCTTTTGGCTTCCCCCTCTTTGCTACACTGGCGGCGCCAATACGGCCCATAATAATAATCATTTGCATTTGATATGATGACGACAGGGTGGTTTAACACAATGAAGACCCCTTCTTTCAGTTCGGTGTGCCTGGCCGTGGTTGCGGCGATGACGGCACCCGTAATGGCAGAGGACATCGCGCAGGCGGCTCCGGCCCATCGCCAGGCCCAGGAAGTGATGGTGGTGTCCGGCTCCCGCCTGGAGCAGAGCCTGGACCAGGTGGCCGGTTCCGTGGTGGTGATCGATGAAGAGACGATCGCGCGCAACATGAGCACCGATTTCGCCACGCTGTTCCGCACCGAGTCCGCCGTGGACGTTAAGGGCGGTGCCGGCAAGCCAACCTCCGTTACCATTCGGGGCATCGGCGGCAACCGGGTGATGATGGTGAAAGACGGTGTGCGGGTGAACAACCAGTACGCCTCGCCGCTGGGGCCGGGCGCTGAAGGCACCGGACGCGGCCTGACCGAGGTGGAGACCCTCAAGCAGGTGGAGGTGGTGAAAGCGGCCGCCTCCACCATGTACGGCTCCGACGCACTGGGCGGTGTGGTGGTGATGACCACCAAGGACGCGGCCGACTACCTGCTGGGAGACGCCACCTACTTCTCTGCCAATGCCGGCTACACCGGGATGAACAGCGAGTGGTCCACCGGCTTCACCGGCGCGGCGGCCTACGGGGACTTCGAAAACCTGCTGACGGTGCAGCACCGCAACGGTGAGGAGCAGCAAAACTACGCCGAAACCCTGCCGGACAGCGATCTGGTCAACAACAGCGTGCTGTTCAAGAGCAAGTACCTGCTGAACGATTACACCAACCTTCAGCTGACCCTGGACTACCTCGACCAGCAACTGGATCGCTGGGAGCAGCGGGAATATAACGGTGAGCGTAACGAAGACCGTGACATCGACCGCCGTACCCAGGCGTTCAACAGCTCCTTGCGGCTGCGCTCGGACAAGGCCACCGTGCTGCACGACAACCTGGATGTGGTGCTGTACTACGGCTTTACCGACCAGAACGAGCATCGCGACTACTTTGCGGTTCAGGAAGACCAACGCACCGGCATGAGCCAGTACCGCGATTACGACTTTGAGGAGTCGCGCATCGGCCTGGCCAGCACCTTTGGCAAGTTCATTGGCGGTGAAAGCTATGGTCACCAGATGACCTTTGGCCTGGACGCGGAATCCTCCACCATGCAGCGCCACCGCACCTACTACTCGCCGTTGGCCTCAGGCGGTTGGCAAGGGGAGGAGCAGTTCGCCTTTGCCGATACCGACAGCCTGCGGGTGGGGGCCTTTGTGCAGGACGACATCAGCCTGCTCAGTGGCAAACTGAACGTGGTGGCGGGTCTGCGTTACGACTACTACCGTAATACGCCGGACGCCCAAATGGCGGAAGACGCGGGGCGTGACCCGGCGGACTTCCAGCAGATGAGTGAGAGTTTCTGGTCGCCCAAGCTGGGCCTGGTCTACCACCTGACTGACGCCGTCAGCGTTTACACCCAGTACG
>CAZWED010000343.1:0-3367 GCA_964632645.1 uncultured Ferrimonas sp.
TGTCGCAGGTGTTGGTTTCCGGGTTGAGTACGGTGCCTTCGCCACATTCTACGGTCGGCGGCGGCTCTACCGGCAGCACTTCGCACACCAGGGTTTCCGGGTTCAGTACGGAGCCTTCGCCACATTCAACCTGGATGGTGTCGTCGTCATTACAACCCGCGAGTGCGGCGGACACGGCAACCGCCACAAGCAATTTATTCAGTTTCATCATATCCCTCTGCAAACGTTGTTTTTGTTAGCAATAGGCCCATTGCGTTAACGATTTAATCACCGCGTTTAATTAAACAGCAACGGCAATAACGGCAAATAAATAAAACTGTGACGCAGGTAATATCAAATACCTCTTTAGTGGTATATCGAAAGAGGTATAGGCAGCGAGAAGTGGTAGACAAATGCGGTTCGAGGAAGATTTATCGACTGTTATTCAGGGTTTTGTGGTGGATAGATCTGCTGAAATTTGTGTGGGTTTGTTGGCGTTGTGCGCGGGTTTTGCCCAAGATAATGGGATTGGAATGGTATTTTTTCATCGGGGAAATGGTTTAAGACAATACCGCCTTTTGAACGCGTTTTTATTTCGCCTTTAAAAAATCCACGTCGGAATTAATATTATATTTTACTAAATTAATAAATTGGCGTATTGCCCGGCATGGGCGGTTTTACCCTGAGGCGTTTTGGGGGCCGTGGCGCGGTCTTAGCGGGCTTATCCGGTTCGGTTATCGCTGGATAGGCCAGATCCCGACGCGCAGGCCCAATTCAACCGAATTGGCTTCTTTGCCCCCTTTTCGGCGGCAGTAGCGCCAATGGGGTTAGGGCTGGCGGAGTGATCACCACGGTGTGCCCACCGGATTCAGCAGAAACTGCGTTGTTGTGGGGTTGTGATCTGGCCCGGGATCACTAGGATCGGCGCCAAAATTTGCCCGCAGTAAGAAGAGGCCCCCTACGTGAAACCCCATCATGCCCTGTACGAAGACCTGTTTGCCCTGGCCATCGGCATCCTGACGCTCTCCTTTGCCATCGTTATGCTGAAGCAGGCGGGTGTGCTGGTGGGCGGTGTGGCCGGCCTGGCCCTGCTGATCAGCCAGCTGTCCGGCTGGGGATTCGGCGCCCTGTTCTTTGCCATCAGCGCCCCGTTTTACCTGATGTCCTGGTTTCGCATGAGCCGCAGTTTCACCATTAAGAGCCTGCTGACGGTGGGGCTGGTGTCCTGGCTGACCGACCTGCTGCACCACACCATTGCGATCCAGGGGCTGACACCGCTGATGGCCGGGGCCATCGGTGGCGTGCTGTGCGGTGTGGGGCTGTTGGTGCTGTTTCGTCACCACGCCAGTGCCGGCGGCTTTAATGTGCTGGCACTCTACTGCCAGGAACGTTTCGGCTGGCGGGCCGGTTACCTGCAGATGGGGCTGGACCTGATGATCCTGCTGGCCACCGCGCTGCTGTTCTCGGTGGAAACCCTGCTGGCATCCACCCTCTGCATTGTGCTGATGAACCTGGTGCTGGGCATCAACCACCGCCCGGGCCGTTACGTGACGCAGCCGGGGCTGGCCTCCTCGTGACAGCCCTGCCCCGAAATGAAAAACGCCCTGACAAGACTCAGGGCGTTTTCGTTGGGGGCCGACCAGCGCGGCGATTAGGGACGGGCGTTCTCAAAGGGGGCGGGAACAATCCGTGACCCGTTGTTCTCCACGATCTCCATGATCCCCATGTTCAGATCCTGCGCCGCTTCCTGGTACACCGGCAGGCTCTTGGTGCCGATGTAGGCGAACACGTTGATCTCCAGGCCGTAGGTGCCAAAGCCGCGGAAGGTTACCCGCAGGGGGGACTCGTCCACCTTTTCGTGGTTTTGCAGCAGGTCCTTGATCTGCTGAATGATGGTTTTCAGCTGCGCCGTGGTGGTGGCGTAGTCCAGCCGGATGTCGGTTTTAAAGCGGATCTTCTCCCGCTCGGAGATGTTCTCAATCTCCATCTCCGCCAGCTTGGCGTTGGGCACGTGGATCACCGTACGGTCGATGGTTCTGACCCGGGTGCAGCGCAGGCCGATCTCCTCCACGGTGCCACGGATGCCGCCAAAGCTGCACAGGTTGCCCACCTTGATGGGGGCCGCGGAGTAGAGGGTCATGGTGCCGATGAAGTTCTCCAGCGTCTGCTTGGAGGCCAGCGCCAGCGCGACGCCGCCCACCCCCATACCGGCCAGCAGCGCGGTGGCGTTAAAGCCCCGGTGCTCCATCCAGATCAGCGCGGCAAACACCAGGAAGATGATCTGGATAAAGCGCAGGAAGGGGCGCACCATCGCCGCCCCCTGCTTATTGCCTTTGTCGATAAGGCGCTCCCGCATGGCGTATTGCAGCAGGGCGATCAACGACCAGCCCAGCCAGAGGCTGGCGGCAAAGAACAGGTAGCCGTTGCTTACCAGCCCTCGGGCGGCGGCGGTGAGGGTGGTGTTCTCCAGCAGCATGTGGTCCAGCCCCAGCGCCAGAAAGAACAGCAGCGGGCCGGAGCAGAGTGCGGCGATGTCGTCCTTCATCTTGAGCGAACTGCGTCGCACCAGCCAGCTCACCAGCAGGGCGATGGGTGTTACCACCACAAAGGAGGCGAGCAGGTAGGTGCAGAGTAGGGCGATCTCCCACAGGTTCAGCTTCAGCACGTAACCGTTGGGGATGTTCTCGATAAACCACTCACTGAGGGGGCCGTAGCCCAGCTCCTCATACAGCTTGGGTACCTGCGCCACAGTGGCGTTGGAGATCTTCCAGATCTTGCCCAGATTGCGGTTGGGCACCTGTTGCAGCAGCAGGGTTACCTCCGCATCGCGGACAGTGATGACCCCGAACGAGTCGCGGTACTCTGGCAGAAAGTCGTTTTCCGCCCCGGCGGGGGTGTCGTTGATCTCCTGCAGATTCACCCAGATGTTGCGCTCGATGATGGCGTGCAGCTGGCGGGCGTACTCCTTGCCGTTGTCCGGGTCCATCCCGGCGGGCAGATAGCGCATGTCCAGATAGCGGGACGCTCTCGGGTAGTCCTGCTCATACACCGCATCCAAAAACCCCCGCAGGGTGCCGCGGGGGGTGTCCCGCTCAAACTTATCCTTGTACTGATAAGGCCCGTTGAGGGCGGGGTCGACCACGGCGGCTTTATCGCCCTGCTCCTCCGTGGAGACACTGAGTAACAGGTTGGTGGGCGAAGCTGCCGTCCCCCAGGACACAAGAACCAGGCTAAATAGAGCCGCGTTAAGCAGGCGAGAAAACATGAGCAATCCGTTTGCCAAAGCCAATTTGGGCAAATCTTATCCGAGAATCAGGGGGTTGGACAGAAACACCGGCAGGACATCGGGCGTGCTGGAGTGGGGGAGGGCGAAGGGGCGTGGTGAGGG
>CAZWED010000344.1:0-3364 GCA_964632645.1 uncultured Ferrimonas sp.
GTGAGAACAACCCCCAGGGCCACTCGCTCGACGGCACCATTGAGAGTGTCTCGGCGTTGACTCTGGAGGACGTCAAAGCGTTCTACGCCACCCAGTTCCGCGCCGGTAATGCCGAGATGGTGGTGGTCGGTGATCAGCCCAAGGCTGAGCTGATGCGTGCCCTGGCGCCCCTGTCTGACTGGCAGGGCGAGAAGACCCCCTGGCCTGCAATGCAGCCGATGCCGCAACTGGGCGGTCCGGTGATCTACCTGCTCGACAAGCCCGGCTCTGCCCAGTCGGTGATCCACATCGGCAAGCGCGCCGGGGCTTACGACGCCACGGGGGAGCATTTCCTCTCCACCCTGATGAACTACCCGCTGGGCGGCGCGTTCAACAGCCGCATTAACCTCAACCTGCGTGAAGACAAGGGTTACACCTATGGCGCCCGCAGTGGCTTTAACGCCGGGCCGGAGTTGGGGCGCTTCCTGGCTTCCGCGAACGTGCGTTCCGACGCCACCGCGGCATCGGTGGCCGAGTTCATCAAGGAGATCAGCAACTACCAGGCAGAAGGGATGACGGCCGGGGAGCTGGCCTTTATGAAATCCTCCATCTCCCAGGCGGAGGCGCTGAAGTTCGAAACTCCCGGCCAGAAAGCCCGTTTCCTCGACAAGCTGCAGCGTTACGACCTGAGTGACGACTACGTGAAGCAACAGGGGCGCATCATCGCCGACGCCACCCTGGCGCAGCTGAACGCCGTCGCCGAGCGGGAACTGAAGCTTGAGGAGATGATCATTCTGGTGGTGGGCGATCGGGCGGCCAATGAGGCGGCACTTCGCCAACTGGGCTATGACGTACGTCTCATTAGCCTGTAAACTAGGTGCCATAACCTTCACATTCCACACTCAATGGGCGGCCTTCGGGTCGCCCATTACTCAACAAAGAGATCGGCATTGAACGCCTTCAACACAGCTGTAGAGCGGTTAAGCCAACCCCAGTGGCGAGATGCCCTGCGTGGCTTTAATCGCGGTATTGAACGGGAGGCTCTGCGCATCGATGCTCAGGGTCGCCTGGCACAGGATACTCACCCCCTTGCACTGGGCTCTGCCCTGACTCACCCCTGGATCACCACCGACTTCAGCGAAGCCCTGATGGAGCTGATCACGCCGGTATACCAGGACCCGGATGCCCTGCTGGATCACCTGGCGGACACCCACACCTTTGTGCTGCGTCACCTGAACGGCCAGCGCCTATGGCCCTTCTCCATGCCCTGCTTTATCGACGCAGGGGAGCACATTCCCATTGCCCAGTACGGCAGCTCCCACACCGGTCGGATGAAAACCCTCTACCGGATTGGACTGGAGCATCGCTACGGCGCCATGATGCAGGCGATCGCCGGACTGCACTTTAACTTCTCCGTGCCCAAGGCCCTGTGGGAAGCGTTGGGGGTCGACGGTGACGATCAGGACGCGGTCTCCGAGCGTTATTTCTCCCTGCTGCGCCACTTTAAGCGTCACGTCTGGGTGTTGGCTTACCTGTTCGGGGCGTCGCCCAGCCTCTGCCGCTCCTTCCTGCAGGGGCATCAGCCGGATCTGCCGTTTGAGCAGCGGGACGGTACCCTCTATCTGCCTTATGCCACCTCGTTGCGCATGAGCGATCTGGGCTACACCAACAAGGCCCAGGACAAACTCAAGGTCAGCATCAACTCGGTACAGGAGTACGTTCGCGATCTGAAAGTGGCGATCAATCTGCCCTCCGAGGAGTACGCTAAGATCGGTGTGAAGGTGGATGGCGAATACCGCCAGCTCAACGCCAATGTGCTGCAGATTGAGAACGAGCTGTACTCTCCGGTTCGCCCCAAGCGCACCACCGCACCGGGGGAAACCCCGTCCGATGCGCTGGCGCGCGGCGGCGTTGAGTACGTTGAAGTGCGTGCGCTGGATGTGAACCCCTTTGAGCCGCTGGGCATCAGCCGGGACCAGATCCTGCTGCTTGACCTGTTTTTGCTGGACGGTCTGCTGGAACCGCAGCCGCCCTGCAACGACGCGGCCATGGCGGAGCAGAAGCGCAACTTCAGCGAAGTGGTGCTGGATGGCCGTCGCCCGGGGAAAACCCTGGTGCGGGACGGTCAGAGCGTGACGCTGGCGGACTGGATGAGCGAGCTGATGGCGCGCTGGGGTCAGCTGGCGACGATCCTGGATGCCGCCAATGGGGATGAGCGCTACGGCAAGGCACTGAGTGCCTGGCAGGGGGCCGCCCGGGATCCGGAGCAAACCCTGTCCGCCAAAGTGCTGGCCGTCAGCCTGGCCGAAGGCCACGGCCACTGGGCCGATCACATGGCGACCACACACCGGGAGACCCTGCTGAACCGCGATTACGCGCGCCTGACCGAGGCCCAGCTGTTGGCGGCTGCCGAGGAGTCGCTGCGGGCTCAGTCCGCCCGTGAGGCGGAAGACACGGGCAGTTTCGATGCGTTTTTGTCGGACTACTTTCGTCGCCAGTGTGGTAACCCCGACGACTGAGGAGTGAGGGTATGGTGGAGCGATTGCGGTGGAGTGGCGCGCTGATGGCGTTGTGGCTGGCGGGGTGCGCCAGCCAAAGCGACCAGGGGCAGCTCTGCGGCGAGCTGTCCACCTTCTATCAGCCACCCGAGACGCAGGATCTGTTTAAGGTGGTGGTGACGCGGATCGACGCCGAAAACGTCATCAGCAAGCCCACCTACGCGTTGGCTCCGGGCACTTACCAGCTTCGTCTGGTGGAGTTGATCGATGACCCGAGGCTGTCGGTGTCTCTGCGAAACCGCAGCTATAAGGAGATGACGTTGACGGTTGAAGCCAACACCCGCTATCACCTGGCGGCCCGGTTCCACAGCGACAAGCGCCATCAGGGGGTCTCCGGCCAGTACTGGGACCCGGTGGTGTGGCGGGAGTCGGCCACCGAGTGTCGCATGAAATGAGAAAACGCCCCGTCATGACGGGGCGTTTTGCTGTCAGGTCAGCAGCATCATGCCGCCCAGGCTCATGAACACCACGCCACAGACCCGGTTGAAACCCTTCTGGGCACCGGGGTTAGCCAGGTGATTGGCGAGGGCACAACCGCCCAGAGCGACAAGGTTGAGGATCAGGAAGTCGACCGCGGTAAAGGTCAGGCTGAGGATCATGAACTGCTCGGTGAGGTTGTCACCGGACTGGATGAACTGGGGGAAGAGGGCGGCGAAGAAGAGCAGGCCCTTGGGGTTGGCCAGACCGACCATCAGGGTTTCGCGGAACAGCTCCCAGCGACTGCGGCATTGGTGCTGGTACCCTTCGGCGGCCGGGGTGGCTTTGCGCACCCGCCAGGCGTTGATGCCAAGCCAGATCAGGTAAGCGGCACCGCCATACCGAAGCAG
>CAZWED010000345.1:0-3360 GCA_964632645.1 uncultured Ferrimonas sp.
TCGGGTCAGGCGAGCCGGGGAACAGGGTAAACACCGGTGCTTTGCCCTCGTCCAAAATCGATTTCACCCAGGAATCCGCCAGCTTTTGCCGCTGTGTTTTGGAGAGATCCGGCAAGGCCCCCTGTTTCTTCAAAGCTTTCTTCAGCGATTTGAGCACCGCTTTGGTGGTTTCTTTATCCCGCCGCTTCTGCGCTTTGTCCGCTTTCCCCATGTTCGACTCCAAGAGATCATCAGAGAACGCACCCATTGTAAATGGGATGCGTTCTCATTCAAATGAATTTTATTGGGGGTGAAAGATTCGGTCGGGTGTGGCGTCGATGGGGGCGAGCCGCGTTTCCCGGTAGTCGCCTTTGGCGTAGCGCTCCGCCTGGTCGGCAAAATGGGGCGAGAAGGGGATGCCACTCTGCCCCAGGGGCGAGATGGCGTACGCAGAGTGGGGGGCGCCAACATCCACCAGACGCCGCGTTGACGGGCCGAATGTGGCAACGGGGACAGCCTGTCCATACTGGTACGCCATGTTATTGATGGCGCGCTTGGAGCCGGTGATGGGCAGAGCGGGCCCTTCAAGCAGCGCCGCCAGCGCGGGGCTGTGACCCAGGGGGTGACGATGACGCAGGGTGCCCCGTTTGCCCCAGGCGGGGATTGGGCTGGGCAGTTGGGCCAGTGCGTCCGCCCAGGCGGCTTTCAGTATCGCTTGTCGGGTCTCGTGCTCGGGAGTGTCATGGTGATCCCACCAGGGGGACGCGGGATCATTCAACAGGGCCGCCATAATGCGATCAACCAGAGATTGTCGCTGCAGGGCGGCGAACAGTGCCGGGCCGAGTTCATCCGCCAGCGTGGTTTCCAGCAGGGCCTGGTAGACGGCTTCAATCAGGGTTGGCGCGGCGCTGGTTGCGCTGTAGCGCCCATCCCAGCTTGCCAGAAGGGAACGCTCGGGGCCGTCCTCGACGATATCGAGCAGCAGCGTCTTCAAAGCCAGGGTGCGGCCGTTACGGGAATCGGTCTGTACCGCCTTGAGCTGTTCGAGGCTCCAGATCGCCTGGGCGGACAGCGCCTGCTCCAGGGTTTCGGGTCGGAAGATGGGGGCGTAGTAACCGGCACGCTCCATCTCTTGCCAGGGGGCGCCGTAGGGATGGTTGGCTGAGAACACCAGTCCGGACGGAGGGTTGATAAACCGTGGGATGTGCTCGAACGGGTGGTAACCCAACGGCAGTGTCTCGCGGCGACTGCCGTCCAGCACCAGGGCGCCGCTGACGCCCTTATTGCGATGGAGGTAGCGGGCCACGGCCCACTTGGCGATGTTCCCTTCAGAATCGCCGTACAGCAGGTTTACGCCCGGCGACCAAATGGAGGCCAACGCCGCCTCAAACTCTGTCATGTTCTGGCTGTTCAGCAGGCGGTAGAGGCCGGTGAGGGGGCGGTTTTGCGCTTCGGTAAAGGTCCAGAGCAGGGCGGTGGGCTCCGGCAGTCGCAGCACCTCGTCCACCAGCGGCCCATGAACGCTTTGACGGATGCGTAAGGGCACCGCGTCGCTCCCTTTGACAGGGATCGACTCGGTGCGGACGGAAAGTGGCAGTGATTGGTCATCCAGGCGGTAGTGATCACCGTCGACGACCAGTTGGTACAGGTCGGCATCGTCGTTGAGCAGCATAGTGAGTCCCCAGACACGCTCCGGCGTCCGCCCGAGCAGGGGCAGGGGCAGCCCTGGCAGGTAGAAGCCGTAGAGGTTTCGTGTGGGGGTGCGCAACTGGGCTTCGTACCACACCTGGGGCGTGGAGAAGGCGATGTGAGGGTCGTTGGCAAAAAGGGGCGTGCCGGTGACGCTGCGGCTTCCGCTTAACACCCAGCCATTGGAGCCCTGGAGGGTACCCAGGGGCAGCAGATGATCGAGTCTGTCGGCAAGGGCGTTCCAGGCCACCTGTTGCGGCTCTGATGGGGGCGCCGCGTGGTGATCCGGCCAGCCGCTGACCAGCGCATGGTGGTAGATCGGGTCCAGCTTGCTGACCAGCGCCGTCAACAGGGGATCCTGCTTAAAGGCGGTGGTGAAGCTGTGCGCCATGTAACTGAGTGTGGCAAAGGCATCAACGCGGCTGAACGGTTCGGGTTCGGCGTTCAGAAGGCGATATTCCACTGGCAGGGGCAGGGCGGCAATGGCCTGGTTGACGCCCTGGTAATAGGCATCCACCCACTCGGTCAGCTCCGGTTCATCGCTGACCAGCTGCGTGGCCTGATCCTGCGCCCACCGGCGGGTGCCAAGGGTGCGGAACAGGCGGTCGGTATCCAGTGCCGGTTCGCCGAACAGCGCCGCCAACTCGCCCTTCCCAACCCGGCGCAGGACATCCATCTGGAACAGGCGCTCCTGGGCGTGCAGCCAGCCGAGGACGCGCAGGGCATCGGTGTCCGACTGCGCTTCAATGGTGGGCACTCCAAAGTCGTCGAACTGAACCGCAACGCTTTGCGTCAGGCCCTGCAGCGGCGTATTGCCCCCGTATTGCGGTTGTTGATGGCGAATGCCGGCCCAGGTGGCCGCCGCCAGTAAGCCCGCCAATACCAGCAGAGCGCCAATCCATCGGTTCATGAGTCCTCCGTTTTCCGATCACATTAGGTTAACCATTGCGACAGGGAGATCACAGCCCTGATGTGGACTTACATTTGGAAACGATTCGCAGGGAAGATTAATTGACCGGTATGCGTAGGGCGACTAGCTTTGTGAATACGGGTCAGGTATCCCAACCACCCGAATTGGCAACCAGTGCCCCCGCCGTTTTGCGGGGGATTTTTTTGCCCTCAGTTCGGTGGCGGATACGAAAAAGGCCCCAACCTTTCGGTTAGAGCCTTTTTTCTTAAAATGGTCGGCCAGAGAGGAGTTAACCCGGTCCGAGGCTCGGTCCGATCCCCAAACGCCGGCGGCGTTTGTGAGGGGCGGATACGAAAAAAGCCCGCCTCTTTCGAGACGGGCTTCTTAGGGTTATTTGGTCGGCCAGAGAGGATTTAACCCGGTCCGACGCTCGGTCCGACCCCAAACGCCAACGGCGTTTTGTGGGGGAGGAGATGAAAAAAAGCCCCAACCTTGTGGTTAGGGCTTCTTAGGGTTATTTGGTCGGCCAGAGAGGATTTGAACCTCCGACCCCCGACACCCCATGACGGTGCGCTACCAGGCTGCGCTACTGGCCGAAAACGAGGCTTAGTTTAGGCCGATCCCCAACGGATGCAAGGGCTTTTTTCTCTATACAAATCGTTTGCTTAGCCTTTGCTCAATTCGGTTAATCAATCAACTCAGGCTGACTTTTTCATGCGCTTGAGGGCACATTTGCAGGCGCGTCCCTGAAGCGCAGGGCACCCTTTACAGGGGCGGCGCTT
>CAZWED010000346.1:0-3358 GCA_964632645.1 uncultured Ferrimonas sp.
GCTGGGTCTGAGTTTCGGCTTCTCGGTACCGGCCATCATTGCGCTGGTGGGCACCGCGGCCGCGCTCGGAGATGCCGGTTCACCGGCCTCCGACTCAACCCTTGGCCCCACCTCGGGTTTGAACGCCGACGGTCAGCACGACCACATTCGTGACACGGTGATCCCCACCTTTATTCACTTTAACCTGCCCCTGCTGGCCGCCGGTTGGCTGGCCGCCATGGTGCTGTAAACGTAAAGCCCCCGGAGATGGGGGCTTTTTTCTGGCCCTCTGGCACCGCTGCGCCCCCCGGGAGCCGCAACGGCCTCCTCTACCCCCCCTTGCCTTCCGCTGTCCGCACACCCTGACATTTCCAGCCCCGGCACGGTACACTGTGCGCCGCAATCACCCTGAGACAGATATGGCCTACACCCTCCGTCCCTATCAGCAAGACGCCGTTCAGGCAGTCATCCGCCATTTCCGAAAAAGCCGCGCACCCGCCGTCGTGGTGCTGCCCACCGGCGCGGGAAAAAGTCTGGTGATCGCCGAGCTGGCCCGCCTGGCCCGGGGCCGCGTCCTGGTGCTGACTCACGTGCAGGAGCTGGTGGCGCAAAACCGGGAAAAGTTCGCCAGCTACGGGCTGGAGAGTTCGGTCTACTCTGCGGGGCTGGGCGAGAAGGACGTGTCCGCCAAAGTGGTGTTTGCCTCGGTGCAGTCGCTGGCCAGGGCGGAAGATCGGCTGACGGAGCCCTACTCCATCGTCATCGTCGATGAGTGCCACCGGATCAGCCAGCAGGAGGAGAGTCAGTATCAGAGCCTGCTCTTGGCCCTGCGCAAGGCCAATCCCGAACTCTGTGTACTGGGGCTGACCGCCACGCCGTACCGCCTTGATGGCGGCTGGATCTACCGCCGCCACTATCAGGGCACCCTGCGCAGTACCGAGCCGAAGCCCTTCGAAACGTGCATCTATGAACTGCCGATCGGCCACTTGATCAAGGCCGGATACCTGACCCCTCCGACCCTGATGGATGGCGCCGTCGCCAGCTGGCTGCTGTGCGACGATGACGAGGTGCCCAAGCTGAATCCGGAACTGAGAGGCCGGGCCACCGCACTGATCTGTGAACAACTGATCGAGCAGGCCAAAACCCGCCAGGGCGTGATCATCTTTGCCGCCAGCGTGCGCCACGGCCGCGAGGTGTTATCCCGTCTGCCTGCCGGAGAGGCCGCCCTGTTGACGGCGGACACCCCCAAGGGCGAACGTCAGCAGTTGATCGACGCGTTCAAGGCAAAGCGGTTGAAGTTCCTTGTCAACGTTGCGGTGCTGACTACGGGTTTTGATGCCCCCCACGTGGACCTGATCGCCCTGCTCCGCCGCACCGACTCCGTGGCCCTGTTCCAACAGATGGTGGGCCGGGGACTGCGCCTGGCGGAAGGGAAAACCGACTGTCTGGTGCTCGACTACGCCGGTAACGGCTACTCCCTGTACTCGCCGGAGGTGGGCGAACCCCGCCCCCACCCGGACACCACCCCGGTGACGGTGCCCTGCCCCAAATGTGGCCATGAAAACGCCTTCTGGGGCAAAACCGACGACGCGGGTCTGGTGATCGAACACTACGGCCGACGCTGTCAGGGTTTTACCCTCGATGAGGAGGACGACAAACCGGTTCAGTGCGATTACCGTTTCCGCTACAAAGAGTGTCCGGACTGCCTGGCGGAAAACGACATTGCCGCCCGGGAGTGCCACGGCTGCGGTAAGGCGCTGGCGGATCCGGACAAACGACTGGCCGAAGTGTTGCGCCTGAAGGACTACAAAGTGTTGCGCTGCGCCGGCATCAGCCTGCAGGCGGTACAGGGCAAAGCCGGAAGCCACCAGTTGGAGGTGACCTGGCACGATGAGGACGGCGAAACCCTGAGTCGACGTTTCGGCTACGACACGCCCGGCCAGCGTGGGCTGTTCTACCACCAGTTTGTTCGCCACCACCTGAAAAGCCCGGGTCAGCCGTTGCGCCTGCCGGACGTCGATGCGGTGATCCGCGAAGCCCACCGTTTTCGCCATCCGGACTTTGTCATCGCCCGGCAGGAGAAAAAACGCTACTGGCGGGTCATCGAAACCCTGTTCGATTACCAGGGGCGCTACCGCAAGGCCGACAGTGCCTCCGCTTAGTGGCGATTAGCGTAATCGCATTTGTCGGTTTGGCTTTGTCCCGCCGGCGCGGCATAGTAACGCCATCTCAAAAACTCGTGCCCAGCATCGGCTAGGGCCACGCCGATTCGCCTGAACTGTGGTATAACGGCTCAGCAAAACCAATTGGAGAACACTATGTTTGTGGTTATTTTTGGCCGCCCGGGCTGCCCTTACTGCGTACGTGCCAAGCAGATCGCCGAGAAACTGCAGGAAGAGCGTGACGATTTCAAATTCCGTTACGTCGACATGCATGCCGAAGGCGTTTCCAAGGAAGACCTGGAAAAGACCGTTGGCAAGCCGGTGCTCACCGTGCCTCAAATCTTCATCGACCAGCAGCACGTTGGCGGTTGCGATGATTTTGAAGCCTACGCCAAAGAAAACCTGGGGCTGTACGCCTGAGGTTCAGGATTCTCCTGAAGAAGCGGCCATCTGGCCGCTTTTTTTGTTGTAAAATAATGGCGTTATCAACAAGAAGGAGAGCGCATGCTGGAACTGCTGCTGACACAATTTGTTCTGCTTTGGGCGGTGATCGATCCTGTGGGTTCGGTGCCGGTTTTTCTATCCAGCACTCAAGGCATGAGCGCCGTGCAACAGCGCCGCGTTGCGATCAAAGCCATCGTTATCTCCGCCCTCACCCTGCTGTTCTTTCTGTCCGCCGGACAGGTGCTGCTGGAGGCGATGGAAGTCCCGCTGCCCGCCTTTCAGGTCGCGGGGGGACTGGTACTGCTGTTGTTTGCCCTCACCATGATCTTCGGGGAAAGCAAGCCTGAGCAGGAGATGGGGCTGAAGGATGAGAATCTGTGGGACAAGGCGGTTTACCCCCTGGCCATCCCCTCCATCGCGTCTCCGGGCGCCATGCTGGCCATCGTGATGCTCACCGACAACAACCGTTTCAGCCTGGCTCAGCAAGCCATTACCGCGGGCATCATGGTTCTGGTCCTGGCGATTACCCTGTTGCTCTTGCTGCTGGCCAACCCGATCCAGCGCGTTATCGGTACCGCCGGTGCGGCCATTGTCAGTCGCGTGATGGGGTTGATTCTGGCGTCAGTGGCGATGAACGAGCTGCTGAGCGGCATCCACAGCTACTTCACCCAGTTGCAGTGGTGAACCCAGGCACAACAAAAAGGCCGGCAATTGCCGGCCTTTTTCGTAGCATCAACGGTTACAGGGCGTACTTGAAGGAGAGCATAAAGCGG
>CAZWED010000347.1:0-3343 GCA_964632645.1 uncultured Ferrimonas sp.
GGAGGCGATTGAAGCCGGCGAGGCCGCAGTGATGAAGGTGCAGAACCAGATTGAGGCGGAGATCGACCGCATGACAAAGGCCCGCAACGGCCACTGAAAAGAACAACACCGCCAGAAGGCGGTGTTGTTGTCTTGGGGCCGGGTATCAGTGGCGGCTTTCGCGCATCTCTTCCAGCCCGCCGCCGTTGTGTACCTGGTCGTAGCCCTGGCGGTTGAGCCACCCCAGTGCCTGGCCTGAGCGGTTGCCGCTGCGGCAGTACACTACGATGGTCTGTTCGCCGGGTTTGCCCAGCTCTTCAAGGCGCTTGGGCAACTGGTCAAGGGGAATATTGACGGCACCCGGCAGGTGGCCAGCGGCGTACTCTTCCGGCGTGCGGACATCCACCAGCAGCGCGCCTTCATCGACCCACTGCCAGGCGGCTTCCGCCCGGTCAGACGCCATCACGGCGCCCTGTACACCGACGGCCAACAGCAGGCCGGCCAACCATTTTTTCATCACTTCGTTCCTTACTTCTGGGTCACGGACTCACGTTCCGACTTCATCCCCAGCTTGCGCATCACCATGGTGGCGGGGCAGAAGCCGGTAAAGGCATTTTGGAACAAATTCGCGCCGACGAACACCGTCAGCCACACAAATGCGGGATGAACCCAGACGGTCAGGGCGACGGACATCAGCACCATGATGCCGGCAAAGGCGAACAGGGCGCGCTCGGTAGTGCGCGGCGCGGTGCAGAAGCTTGAGTTAGACATAGGGACCTCCATTTTCTCGTTCAGTAGCTGTAGCGCACCCGCACCCAGCCATTGGTGTTGTCACTGAGGCGGCCGAAGAAGGTGTGATCCTCCTGGCCTCCCAACAGGTTAAAGCCGGTTGCAAAGCTCCAGTTGTCATCCAGTCGGTAGCTGGCTTGCGGACGCAGGTAGTAATCCTGATCCGTCGGGCTGTAGAAGCTGAACAGGGAGAGGGTCAGCTTCTCCTGCATCGCCCGGTAATCCAGTCGTACCGTCATCAGATGGCGGTTTTGCTCCATGGCGTATTCCGGCAGCGGCTGAACCGCCCGGTAAGCGCTGTAGTCCAGCAGGTGTTCCAGCTGGTACTGCATCCCCAAGGTCAGGTTGGTCACCAGCTCCATCTGGTAACCCGCCAACAGCATCATCTTGTCGGCGGGCTGCCCCGCCGTGCCGCCGTTCTGCGGCTGAATGTCCTGATAGACGCCTTCCAGGTTAAACAGGCCCGGGCCCAGCGGCAGCATGACGCTGGCGCCATAGGCGTTGAGGCGGGAGAAGCGGGGCTGCCCATTGCTGTCCATCGCTTCCGGCGAGCCGGTGTAACCCCAGTAGCCGTACAGGGCCCACTCAACGCGGCCCTGCTGGCCGAACAGTCGGGCGGCCAGGGCATCGTCGCTGGGTTCGTCCACATCGAACCCGGGGGCGATGGGGGCGCCTACGACGGGGTTGTAGAAGCTCAACCGCTCGCCATTGAGGTAGTTGTCGCTTTCAAAGCGGGGGATCCAGGCGACGTCGAGGTTGGCGTACTGGCTGAAGTAACTGGCTTTCACCGCGTTCACCGGCGCCTTGAGGTACTCGTCATCCAGCCCGGTGAAGAACGCCTGCCAGTCCTTGGGAAACAGGTCGTTGAGGAACAGGAAGTCGCCGGTGCCCCAGGTCAGTACCTGTCGTCCCACTTTCATGTCGACGTGCTGCCCCAGGGCGAAGCTGACGGACAGCTCGCGGATGTCCAGCTCCCAGCCCTCCACCACGTCGTCGTAGCGGAGATCGGCGCGCAGGTCACCGCTGAGGGATTCGCCGCGATAGCCGGTTTCCACCCGGGCGCGGGCTTCCCCCAGCGTTTCGCGGGGCAAGCCGGCGCCGTCGGTTTGCAGGCGTCCGCCGACCGCGCCTTCGAAAAAGCCGCTGACCGGTTGCCAGGGGGAGACGGTTTCTTCGCCCCAGTCGTCGCCCCATTCATCGCCCCAGGGGTCTTCGGCGGCCCAGGCGCCGGGCAGCAGGGTGAGGGTGAGCAGGGGCAGCGCAAAACGACTCATGGATTCCTCCGGCTTAGCGCAGGTACTGGGTGGGTGGCGTGCGCATGCTGCGCTCGCTGAAGATCGACTCCGGCAGGCCGATGTCGTACTCGACGCCGCGGAACTCCATCAGGGTGCTGCCGCCGCCACGCAGGTCTTCGACCATGGAGCGGGTGACGGTGGGGTGGCCACCGATCATCTCCACCTGGGCCACGCTGATGCGGCGGTACACGTCGCCCTGGCCATCCTGGTACTCGGTTTTCACCGGCAGGAAGTTGGCTTTGTCGATCCAGACCCGGTAACGGGCAAACTCAACGCTGCCCGGCGATTTGGGCACGCCGTCGATCACGTACTGGTCGGCGGTTTCCTCCACCAGAGTGAAGGTGTCCTCGCGGGGGTTACGGCCGGACACGTCTTCGTAGAAGAAGTGGCTGCCCACAAAGGAGGTGCGCTTGTCACCGGCACTGATGCGACGCAGCAGGTCCAGACCCGGCAGGTAGAGCCAGCGGTCGTCGTCGCTGTTCACCTTCTTCTCCACCCGGAACACGGTGCCCCGGACGTCGGAGGGGCGGGAGAAAAACACCAGCATCTGTTGGTCACCGGCGGCTTCCTTGGTGCGGCGCAGGATGGTGAACTGACGGATCTGTTCACGGCCCTGGCCATCCAGGATCTTCATCCGGGCCTGGCTGCGGCCATCCTCGCCGGCGTAGAAGGACGCCAGGTTGGCTTTGTCGATGACCTGATCGGCGCTGAGGCTCTCGGCGCGTGCGGTCAGGGTGGTGGCGCTGAACAGAGTGAGCGCGCCCAGAAGGGCGGTGCCCAATCCCTTCATCGGGGACTTAAGCATGGGTACCTCCGGTTGTCGGTTGGTTGGGCGCTTCGGTGGCCTTCGGCTCCGGCAGCGTCCAACGGGAGAACAGGGTCAGGGTGGCAGGCAACAGCAGCAGCGTCACGGTGGCGGACACCGCCATGATGGAGGCCATCAGCACGCCTACGGTGATGTAGGGCACCAGCGGCGCCATCAGCAGCGGGGTAAAGCCCAGTGCAATGACGATGGCGTTACGGCTGATGGCGCGGGCAGGCTCTTCAAACATCAGGCCCAGGGTTTTGCTCACGCTGCCGGTTTCCTTGTGGATGGCGCGGGTGCGCTCCAGGAAGTGGATGGCAAAGTCCACCGACAGCCCCAGCGCCAGTGCGGACAGCACCGCGATGGGCATGTCGTAGTCTTTGCCCAGCCAGCCTACCAGGCCGTAGATGAAGGCGATGGTCAGCGACAGCGGCAGCATCGCAATCAGGCCGTAAGCGGGGGAGCGGAACAGCAG
>CAZWED010000348.1:0-3314 GCA_964632645.1 uncultured Ferrimonas sp.
GGCCCGCTGGCCAACGGCGCCACCATCCTGATGCACGAAGGTGTGCCCAACTGGCCCACCGCCGGTCGCCTGGGTGAGATGATCGACCGTCATAAGGTCAATATCCTCTACACCGCGCCGACCCTAATCCGCGCACTGATGGCCCAGGGTAAAGAGCACTTCGACACCATGGATGGCTCCAGCCTGCGCATCATGGGTTCTGTGGGTGAGCCGATCAACCCGGAAGCCTGGCGCTGGTATCACGAGGTGATTGGCCGTGGCAACTGCCCCATCGTTGACACCTGGTGGCAAACCGAGACCGGTGGCTGTCTGATCACCCCGCTGCCCGGTGCCACCGACCTGAAACCCGGCAGTGCCTGCCGCCCCTTCTTTGGCGTGCAGCCGGCGCTGGTGGACAACCTGGGTAACCTGATTGAGGGCCCGGGCGAAGGCAACCTGGTGCTGCTGGACTCCTGGCCGGGGCAGATGCGCAGCGTTTACGGTGACCATGAGCGATTCGTTCTGACCTACTTCAAGACGTTCCGCGGCATGTACTTCACCGGCGACGGCGCCAAGCGTGACGAGGATGGCTACTACTGGATCACCGGCCGCGTGGACGACGTCATCAACGTCTCCGGTCACCGTCTGGGCACCGCCGAGATCGAATCCGCGCTGGTGTCCCACCCCCAGGTGGCGGAAGCCGCGGTGGTGGGTTACCCCCACGACATCAAGGGCCAGGGCATCTACGCCTACGTTACCCTCAACCAGGGTGTCGAGGAGAGCGAGGAGTTGCGCCAGGCACTGCGTCAGTGGGTACGCAGCGAAATAGGCGCCCTCGCCTCGCCGGACCTGATCCAGTGGGCACCCGGCCTGCCAAAGACCCGTTCCGGCAAGATCATGCGCCGTTTCCTGCGCAAGATCGCCGCCGACGAAGTGGGCAGCCTGGGCGACAACAGCACACTGGCCGACCCGACGGTTCTGGATCACCTGATCGACACTCGACTGAACCGTCAGGCAGACTGATCCGGCCCCCATTCCCGACCCTTAGGCCCACATCTGTGGGCCTTTTTTCGCTCAATAGCGACCGGGCATCGGAATGGATTTGCGATCATCGTCAAAACGTGACGACTTTTCGTCCTGCTACAATCGCCAAGGTGAAACTTTTTATTGTTCAATGCCGATGGAATTAGCTCCCGCTCACTGCTCGCCAATGTCCGCCGAAGACGCCGCCCGGTTTTTTCTCACCGATCAAACCCGGGATGGCACACCGTTGGTGATCCGCGCCATTACGCCGGACGACAAATACGAGATGCGGGACCTCTATCCCACCCTGTCTGAGCGGACGCTCTACATGCGGTTCTTCCGGGTGATCAGCGCCCCCAGTCTGGAGTCGCTCGCCCGCTACACCGACATCGATTTCAGCACCCACCTGGCGCTGGTGGCCCTCTGGGGACCGGAGCAGAGAATGGTCGCGGCAGGTCGCCTTATCCGCGCCACCGCGGACTCCGACGTGGCCGAACTTTCCTGCCTGGTGATCGACGAGATGCAGCATCGCGGCATTGGCCGGGTGCTGGTCAGCCGACTGCTTGAGGCGGGCCGGCAGTGGGGGATCAATCGGGTCATCGCGCTGGTCCATGCGGAAAATCACCCGATGCTGAGATTGCTGAAAAGTCAGGGCTACCCCACCGAACTGGTGTACGACGACGGCGAGTTCACCGTCACGCTGGAGACTCACCTGCCTCCCAACAACGACACCGACATCAATCACGCCACCGTGGGCGCGATGCACCAGGGGATTGAAACCTGAGGCTTCACCCACAAAAAAAGGCGCCGTTGGGCGCCTTTTTTGTGGGTTACTCTGCCGCTCCGGCAGGCCCGGATTGTCCGGTTTTCGAGGGGCCGGTTTTGGCCAGTTGGGCCATCTGGGCCTGGTACTGGTACACCTTGGCCAGAAACGCCTGTTTCTCGCTCTTGTCCAC
This sequence comes from uncultured Ferrimonas sp., assembly GCA_964632645.1. GTDB lineage: Bacteria > Pseudomonadota > Gammaproteobacteria > Enterobacterales > Shewanellaceae > Ferrimonas. Next base: position 1,959 of record CAZWED010000348.1, read on the forward strand.
GGACGTGGCCATCGGGATGTTGGCGGTCATGGCGTTGACCGGCCGTCCCTTAATGTGGAACTCGTAATGCAGATGCGGTCCGGTAACCCGTCCGGTCGCGCCCACTGCGCCAATCTGCTGCCCCCGGGTAACCGTCTGTCCGCGCTTCACATCGATTCGGGACATATGCAGGTAACGGGTCCGGTACTGGCCACCGTGCTCAATCACCACGTACTTGCCGGCAATCGGGTGGTTTTCCACCCGGGTGACGCGGCCGTCCCCTGCCGCCAGGATCGGGGTACCGGTGGGCGCCGCGAAATCGGTGCCGTTATGGGGTGCAATGCGACCGGTGACGGGGTGACGACGGTTGCCATTGTAGTGAGAGCTCAGGCGGTATTTGCCTTTAACCGGCACCCGCATAAAGGCCCGGGAGAGGCTGTTCCCCTCGCTGTCGTAATAACTGCCGTCGTCATGCAGGTATGCGCTCTTTTCCCAGTTCCGGCCGGCAAAAATCACCGCCAGCAGGCGGTCCTGGCCGGTCGGTTCCCCCTCGACGTACTGCGCTTCACGCAGCACCCGTACGGTATCGCCGGCGCGCAACTGACGGCGAAAATCCAGCTTGTCCTTAAACAGGGTACTGATGCGGGTGATCTCGGCCGGCGTCAGGCCCGCCCGCTCCGCTGAGAGGTAAAAACTGCCGTTGATCTCGGTGTCCACGGCGGACGCGATCCAATCCCCATCAAGGCGCATCTCCTCCACCGCGAAGCTGTCATCGCTCTGACGTTCGTACACCACACGGTGGGCAACGTTGAACACCAGCTCAAGACGGTTAAGGGCGTGGGTCTCCCGATCCTGCTCCAGGATCAGGTCGTTGCCCGGCATCAGGGTATCCAGCGCCAGTACGGAATAATCCGCTTCCAGCACGCGATACATCTCCGCCTGGCCAATGCCGAAGCGGCTGAACAGCCCGCTCAGAGTGTCGCCTTTTGCGATGGTGTAGTGGTGCACTTCCGGCCCCTGGGGCTCGACTTCCGTCGGCGTCTCCACCTGTGGCGGATGCACCACGGGTTCAGCCTGATCCGGCGTCACCACCGCGACGTTGGCTTCCTTGTCCCAGCCGAACAGGCGGGCGAGCCAACCGGATTTGGCGTGGACCTCCGGCTCAGGCACATGGGCCAGTGCCTCGTCCCCCTCAAGCGCAGCAGTTTCCACGTCCGGCTCAGAGCGCTCAGGATCCGTTTTGGTTGGGATCGCTTCGGCGGCCTCGGCCGCCGCTTCCACGGCCACCTCAAGGGATTCGGTCGGGGTCTCCGTCAGTCCCTCTTCCGGCTCCGCATAAGGTGCGCTTTGCGGGCGCTCAGGGGCGCTGGTAAAGGA
>CAZWED010000349.1:0-3304 GCA_964632645.1 uncultured Ferrimonas sp.
GTTTTAAGGGGGCTTCATATGCGATTAGACCGTATGACCAGCAAGTTTCAGCTGGCAATCTCCGACGCACAATCTCTGGCCCTGGGCCGGGATCGCCAATACATCGAACCGGCGCACCTGATGCTCGCCCTGTTGAATCAGGACGGCGGCACCGTGCGCCCGCTGTTGCAGCTGTGCAACGTGGATCTCAACACCCTGCGCAGCAAGCTGACCCAGGCGCTGGACCGTCTTCCGAAAGTCACGGGGGGGGACGCCGAAGTGCAGCTGTCCCGTGAGCTGATCAAGGTTCTGAACCTGTGCGACAAGCTGGCGCAGAAGCGCAAGGATCAATACATCTCCAGTGAACTCTTTGTTCTGGCCGCGGTGGAAGCCCGCGGCGCGCTGGGGGAGACCCTGCTGCAACTGGGGGCCGACAGCAAAAAGCTGGAAGCGGCCATCGATCAGGTGCGCGGTGGCGCCAAAGTGGATGACCCGGGGGCCGAAGATCAGCGCCAGGCACTGGACAAGTACACCATCGACCTCACCGAGCGCGCCGAGCAGGGCAAGCTCGACCCGGTGATTGGCCGGGACGATGAGATCCGCCGCACCATTCAGGTGCTGCAGCGCCGCACCAAGAACAACCCCGTCCTTATCGGTGAGCCCGGCGTGGGTAAAACCGCCATCGTGGAAGGGTTGGCGCAGCGGATCATCAACGGCGAAGTGCCGGAAGGGCTGAAAGACAAGCGCGTGTTGTCCCTGGACATGGGCGCACTGCTGGCGGGTGCCAAGTACCGCGGTGAGTTTGAAGAACGTCTCAAAGCGGTGCTGAACGAACTGGCCAAGGAGGAGGGTCGGGTGATCCTCTTCATCGACGAGCTTCACACCATGGTCGGCGCCGGTAAAGCGGAAGGCGCTATGGACGCCGGCAACATGCTTAAACCGGCACTGGCCCGTGGTGAACTGCACTGTGTCGGCGCCACCACGCTGGACGAGTATCGTCAGTATGTGGAAAAGGACGCCGCATTGGAGCGCCGTTTCCAGAAAGTGCTGGTGGATGAACCCAGTGTGGAAGACACCATCGCGATTCTGCGTGGCCTGAAAGAGCGTTACGAACTGCACCACAGTGTCGAGATCACCGATCCGGCCATCGTCGCGGCGGCCACCCTGTCGCACCGCTATCTCTCCGACCGGAAGCTGCCCGACAAGGCGATCGACCTGATCGACGAGGCCGCTTCGAGCATCCGTCTTGAGATCGACTCCAAGCCGGAACCGCTGGATAAGCTGGAACGCCGCATCATTCAGCTGAAGCTGGAGGAGCAGGCGCTGAGCAAAGAGACCGACGAAGCCAGCCACAAGCGGCTGGAGCTGTTGAAGGAGCAACTGGCGGACCTGGAACTGCAGTTCAAAGAACTGGATGAAGTCTGGAATGCGGAGAAGGCGGCTCTGGCGGGCACCCAGCACATCAAGGCGGCACTGGAGCAAGCGCGCCAGGATCTGGAAGTGGCGCGGCGGGCCGGTGACCTGAACCGGATGTCCGAGCTGCAATATGGCCGGATCCCCGAACTCGAGAAACAGCTCGATTTGGCCGCCCAGGCCGAGATGCAGGAGATGACCCTGCTGAAGAACCGGGTGACCGATACCGAGATCGCCGAAGTGCTGGCAAAAGCCACCGGCATTCCGGTGGCCAAGATGCTCGAAGGCGAGCGGGACAAATTGCTGCGGATGGAAGAAGCCCTGCATAAGCGGGTGGTGGGTCAGGACGAAGCGGTGGATGCGGTGGCCAATGCCATCCGGCGCAGCCGGGCCGGATTGTCCGACCCCAATCGACCCATCGGTTCCTTCCTGTTCCTGGGACCGACCGGTGTGGGGAAAACCGAGCTTTCCAAGGCGCTGGCCCAGTTCATGTTCGACAGTGATGACGCCATGGTGCGGATCGACATGTCGGAGTTTATGGAGAAACACTCCGTGGCCCGACTGGTGGGGGCGCCTCCGGGTTACGTGGGTTATGAGGAGGGCGGCTACCTGACCGAAGCCGTGCGTCGTAAGCCCTACTCCGTGATCCTGTTGGATGAAGTGGAGAAGGCCCACCCGGACGTCTTCAATATCCTGTTGCAGGTGCTGGACGACGGACGGCTGACCGACGGACAGGGGCGCACCGTGGACTTCCGTAACACGGTGATCATCATGACCTCCAACCTGGGTTCGGATCAGATCCAGCAGCACTTCGGTGAGTTGGACTACCCGGAGCTGAAGGAACTGGTGTACGGCGTACTGATGCAGTCCTTCCGGCCTGAGTTCCTCAACCGGGTGGATGAAACCGTGGTGTTCCATCCGCTGGCGGAAGCGCAGATCGCCGAGATCGCGCGCATCCAGTTGGCGGGGCTGGAGAAACGACTGGCGGAAAAAGAGTACCAGCTCATCATCAGCGACGAAGTCCTGGCCAACCTGGCCACTGCCGGCTTCGACCCGGTGTTTGGTGCCCGGCCGCTCAAGCGGGCCATTCAGCAACGACTGGAGAACCCGTTGGCGCAGCAGATCCTGTCCGGGAAACTGCTCCCCGGTCGCCCGATCGAAGTGGTACAGCAGCCCGACGGTCTGGGGTTCATCCAGTAACGCCGGCGCGGTCAGCAAAGATAAAGGAGGAGCCTGGCTCCTCCTTTTTGGTTATATGGGGCGGGGGAAGTGATCTAAAAGCGACGGGGTACAACTGCTATCTGTTATGAAGAAGCCCAACAATAGGTGAGGGAGTATGAAGACAATAGCGATTGTGGGGTTGGCACTCTTTGCGCTGCCGGTGTTCGCGGGTGACTATGGAGGCGTCCGCCTATCGGAGCTGGTGGCACAATCCTCTCAACCCAGGCCGGAAGTGCTGGCTCAGGCTGACAGCCTTGAAGCATTGCAGCAACAGCTGGCCAGTGAAGGTGAGTCCATTCAGGACATTAACCAGATGATCAGCGATTCGCCCACCGCGGCCGGGGTCACCAGTGGGCCCAGAATCGAAGCGCGTACCGTAGTGGATAAGTGCTACTACAGCTTCCAGGCAACCGCGTGCAGCACCAAGGTGGTCTATCAACTGATCGAGTGATAGAGCCGACAGTGAGAATGTTCGGCTTTGATAGAACGTTCCGCTCTGAAAAAACGCCGCTTGCCGGCGTTTTTTTGTTCTAGAATTAGCAGTCCGGGCCGAGAAGCGACGAGGAAAACAGCGGATTGCCGCTTCTCTGAGCAGTCGGTCCGGTGGGGCGAAAAAAGGGGTTGCGGGATAAAATCCCCGCCCTATAATGCGCTCCCTGTCGACGGGGCAAAGCGGAACACAAAACGCTGA
>CAZWED010000350.1:0-3287 GCA_964632645.1 uncultured Ferrimonas sp.
GTCGATCCATGCAGAAGTCGACGTCGAAATCGGGCATGGAGACCCGTTCGGGGTTCAGGAAGCGTTCGAACAGCAGGTCAAATTCCAGTGGGTCGAGGTCGGTGATCTTCAGCGCATAGGCCACCAGAGAGCCGGCACCGGAACCCCGTCCCGGCCCCACGGGAATGTTGTTGTCCTTGGACCACTGGATAAACTCCATCACGATGAGGAAGTAACCCGGGAAGCCCATGTTGTTGATCACCTCAAGTTCGATCTTGAGGCGCTCGTCGTATTCACCGCGCTTCGCCGCGCGCTCTTCCGGATCCGGGAACAGGAACTCGAGACGCTCCTCCAGCCCCTCCTCGGACACCTTGATCAGGTAATCCTCGATCTTCAGATCGCCGGTGGGGAAATCCGGCAGGAAGTACTCGCCCAACCGCACGGTCACGTTGCAGCGTTTGGCGATCTCCACGCTGTTTTCCAGCGCTTCGGGGATGTCGGCGAACAGCTCGCACATCTCCTCTTCCGAGCGCAGATACTGCTGCTCGGAGTAGAGTCGCGGGCGTCGGGCGTCATCCAGCGGGTAGCCATCGTGGATGCAGACCCGGATCTCGTGAAATTCGAAGTCGTCCTTTTGCAGAAACACCACTTCGTTGGTGGCCACCAGCGGCAGCCCCTGCTCGTCGGCAAACGCCACCGCCGCGTGCAGGTAACTCTCGTCATCGGCACGGCCGGTACGGTGCAGCTCGACGTAGTAGCGGTCGGGGAAATGGGTTTGATAGAACTGGGCGATCTCCCGCGCCATCGGCAGGTTGCCCTTAACCAGGGCCTTACCCAACTCACCATCCTTGGCGCCGGAGAGCAGGATCAACCCTTCGCTCAGCTCTTCCAGCCACTCCCGGTCGATCACCGGGCGATGGTCCACGTGTCCACGCAGGTAGGCCCGGGAGATCAGCTCGGTGAGGTTGGCGTAACCGGTGTTGTTCATGGCCAGCGCCACGATGCGGGATTGCTCCTCGCCCTGCAGCGGGCTGAGCATCCAGAGATCGGCGCCGATGATCGGCTTAATGCCGGCGCTGTGCGCCCCGCCATAGAACTTCACCAGGCCACAGAGGTTGGTCTGGTCGGTCAGCGCCACGGCCGGCATGCCCAGCTCGGCCACCCGCTTGAGCAGGGGGCCGACTTTGGCCAGGCCATCAACCATGGAAAAGTCAGAATGGACCCGCAGGTGGATAAATTTGGGTTCGCTCATGGCGTGTGTCGTTACTCCAGGCCCAGCGCGCGCCGGACCGGTTTAAAACTGGTGCGATGTTCCGGCAGAGCGCCGTGCTCCGCCAGGGCGGCCAGGTGAACCGCGGTCGGGTACCCTTTGTGGGCAGCAAAGCCGTACTGAGGGTAACGCTGATCCAGCGCCTTCATCTCCTCGTCCCGGGTCACTTTGGCCAGAATCGAAGCGGCGCTGATCGCCGGCTCCTTGTCGTCTCCCTTCACCAGTGCTTCGGCGGCCAGGCCACCAAAATCGGGGCAGCGGTTGCCGTCCACCCGCACCAGGGTCGGGGTCACGGGCAGCCCCGCCACTGCACGCTGCATGGCCAGCATGGTGGCATGGAGGATGTTCAGCTGGTCGATCTCCGCCACGCTGGCCCGTGCCACGCACCAGGCCAGGGCTTTGTCACGGATCTCATGGTAAAGGGCCGCCCGACGTTTTTCACTGAGTTTCTTGGAATCCCTCAGCCCCTCGATGGGGTTGCGGGGATCAAGAATCACCGCCGCGGTGACCACGTCGCCCACCAGGGGGCCGCGCCCCACTTCGTCCACACCGGCAATCAACAGCGTCATGCGGTCACCTCCGGGCTGGCGTGCTGACGCTCCACCGGCACCAGTGCCAGCACGGCATCGGCGGCCCGCTCAGACGCGTTCAGCCGGATCTGCTGATGCAGTTCAGTGAAGCGCGCCAGCAGCGGCGCCGGGTCCATCGCCAGTTTGGCTTCCACTTCCGCCACCAGATTGTCGACGGTGCAGTCGTGCTGGATCAGCTCCGGCACCAGGTCTTTCTCCCCCGCCAGCAGGTTGGGCAGACTGAAGCGGTCGATCAGCATCAGGCGCTTGGCCAGCTGGTAGGAAAGCGGCGCCACCTTGTAAGCCACCACCATCGGCCGCTTGACCAGCATCGCCTCCAGGGTGGCGGTGCCGGACGCCAGCAGGATGACGTCACTGGCGGCCATCACGGTGCGCGACTGGCCATCCACCAACGTCAGCTCCGGCGGTTCCGGGCAGTTGGCCAGCAGCTGTTCAAACTGGGCACGACGGTGCTCATTGGCCAGCGGCACGACGATGGTCAGCTCAGGAAGGCGGCGCTTCAGCTCCGCCGCCGCCTGGATGAAATCGGGGCCCAGACGGCTCATCTCACCACCGCGGCTGCCGGGCAGCACCGCCAGCACCTTGCCGTCCCGGGACAGTCCCAGGGCGTCCCGGGCCGGGGCCTGTTCACTCACCAGCGGGATCTCGTCCGCCAGGGTGTGGCCGACGAACTCGCAGCTGACCTGGTACTGGTCGTAGAACGCCTTTTCGAAGGGCAGCAGCGCCAGCACCTGGTCGGTGGCGGCGTCGATCTTGAAGATCCGCTTGGGCCGCCAGGCCCATACGGAGGGGCTGACGTAGTGCACCGTCGGAATGCCACGCTGCTTGAGGATCTTCTCAATGCGCAGGTTGAAGTCCGGGGCATCGACACCAACAAACACGTCCGGCTTCAGCTCAGAGAGGTGGGCCACCAGTTCCCGCTTGATGCGGAGCAGGCGGGGCAGACTGCCCAGCACCTCAACGAGGCCCATCACCGCCAGGTCTTCCATCGGGAAGAGGCTCTCCATGCCCAGTTCGAGCATGCGGGGGCCGCCAATACCAACAAAGCGCGCGTCGGGATGACGCGCGCGGATCGCCTGGATCAGGCCAGCACCTAAAATATCGCCGGAGAGTTCTCCGGCGACGATTCCGATGGTTAATGGACGCAAGCGTCTCTCCTCATCGTTAACGCACAATGCCGCGGCTGGATTGCTCGACGAAGTCCGCCATGATGGCCACTTCGGGATGCTCTTCAGCCAGCTCCCGGATCTGGGGCAGGGCTTCGGCCGTGGTCAGGCCGCTGCGGTACAGCAGCTTGTAGGCACGACGGATGGCCAGCACCGCTTCCTTGGAGAAGTTGCGACGCTTCAGGCCTTCGCTGTTGGTGGCACGGGGCACCGCACTCTGGCCGGACACCATCACGTAAGGCGGGACATCCTGCAGAACCAGAGAGCATCCGGCGGTAAAAG
>CAZWED010000351.1:0-3284 GCA_964632645.1 uncultured Ferrimonas sp.
CAATATGACATATTGAGAGAGCGTCGACGTTATCGTTGGATAGGCCAGCACCGACCCAAAGAGACATGATGAACGTCATCAAGTCGCAAGTGTTCAAAAATGTATTTTTCCTTATTGTTTGCCCTTTGCATCATCGTCCGTTAATGCTTTTTCATGCTTAGGCGATGCCCACATCATAGGGTGACACACCTTAAAAAATGGGACAAATCTACCCTCCCTATTGCAAAGAGTCAGTGAGGCTTACTGGTTTGACTATCTTTGCCGCTCTCGCCGGATGTTTCTGATTGAGCGATGACATCACCGGCTTTAACGCTGCCACCAACGTAAACGTTGAATTCTGTATGTCAGATAAAGAGGGAAACCGAAGCGGCGGGTGCATGGCGGGCATCATCCTCTGTGTTGGTCTGGCGCTGGTGTCGCCGGAGGAGGTGCCCCTGGAAGTGGAGTTTCTGATCGTCGTGCTGGTCGGCGGCCGGCTCTGGCTCGCCCGGAGCGCGGGCGGGTCCACCGGAGCCCGCCGGGGGCCGGCGTTAACCGGCAAAGCCCTCATCAGGCAGCAGCCCCTGACCGCCTGCCGCCTCCCGCGCCAGAGTGTCGCACCGTTCATTCTCCGGATGGCCGGAATGGCCCTTGACCCAGTGCCAGTTGATCTCGTGACGGGCCACCTGCGCGTCCAGTGCCTGCCAGAGGTCGACGTTTTTCACCGGCTCCCGGGCGGCGGTTTTCCAGCCGTTGCGCTTCCAGCCGTGGATCCACTGGGTGATGCCCTGGCGCAGATACTGGCTGTCGGTAAACAACTCCACCTGGCAGGACTCGGTAAGCAGGCCCAGCCCCTCAACGGCCGCCAGCATCTCCATGCGGTTGTTGGTGGTGCGTTGAAAACCCTGCGCATGCTCCTTGCGGTGATGCTTGTAGATAAGGACAATGCCAAAACCTCCCGGACCGGGATTGCCCAGGCAACTGCCATCGGTATATAGCGTTACGCGTTTTTTCTCTGCCATGCCCTTGTTACCATAAACGCCTAAGCGGCGGATCCGCCGCGCGAAAGCCGGACAGTATACCCATTTGTCGGAAAAACTATGACCCAAGCTGCTTCTGAACTGCGCCAGATCGTCTTCGATACCGAAACCACGGGGATGAACCAGGGGGCAGGCCCCCACTATCTGGGCCATAAGCTGATTGAGATCGGCTGTGTGGAACTGGTGAACCGAAAGCCCACCGGGCGCACCTATCACGTCTACATCCAGCCGGATCGCCCGGTGGACGAGGAGGCGATCCAGGTGCATGGCATCACCGACGAGTTCCTCAAGGACAAGCCCCGGTTTGCCGAAGTGGCAGAAGAGTTCTTTGAGTTTATTCGCGGTGCTGAACTGATCGCACACAACGCGAACTTCGATATCGGCTTTATCGATTACGAGTTCGAGATGCTGGGCCGGTTCGGCAAGCTGGAAGACCACTGCTCACTGGTGGATACCCTGCAACTGGCCCGGGAGAAGAAGAACCGCGGCGAGATCCAGGGCAACCTGAACCTGGATGCGCTGTGCCGTTTCTATGGCATCGATAACTCCCACCGTACCCTTCACGGCGCATTGCTCGATGCCGAGATCCTGGCCGACGTCTACCTCTACATGACCGGCGGCCAGGTGAAGATGAATTTTGGCTCCGGCATTGACGGCGATGCGGGGGGCATCATGCGTCTGCCTCAGGACCGCCGCCGCACTAAAGTGATCCGCGCAACGGCCGATGAATTGGAAAACCACACTAAGCGGATGGAGTTGGTTTCCGATGCCATTTGGCTTCGTCATTAACAGTGTTCTGAAGCGTCCCATGCGGGCGCTCTGCGTTGTGCTCACCGGGGCGGCGCTGGCGTGGCCGGCGCTGGCCGACGTCAGCGCGCAAACCACGGAGCTGCTCGACAATCGCTTTCGAATCGACCACGCGGTGGAACAGATCACCATCCTGGCCCAGCGCCGGCCGGGCAGCGCGCCGGTGGTGGTGGTTCGGCCCGATGGCAGCAAATGGTACGCCCATCGACACCCCGACAGCGTCAGTTGGAACGTCAGTGACAGCAGTGACCTGATCCGAATCCTCAACCCCACGCCCGGCCCCTGGCAACTGGTGGGCGAAGTGGTGGACGGCTCCGAGCTTCGCCTGATGACCGATGTGATTTTGCGTCATGACCCGCTGCCGCAGCGGGTTTATCGCGGCGAGCGCATCAAGCTGACCGCCGAACTGCTCGGCGACGATCAACGCATTGCGATGCGGGATTTCGAAGAGCAGTTGGACTGGGAGATGAACATCCGCAGTGCCAACCGCCCGGGTGATGAGAATTTTGGCGCCGGCCCCTTTATGATTGGTGCCTATCACGATGGCGGCAAAGGCCTGGATGAGATCCCCCACGACGGCATCTTCACCTCTGACCTCAACTTTAACTATCCGGCTGGCCTCTATCGTTACAAGATGGCGGTCTCCAATGAGGTGTTCCACCGGGAACTGACCGGCGAGATTGAGATCCTCCCTCAGCCTGTTCGCATCGCGTTGAGTGAGCAACCGGACGGCAAAACCAATCAATCGGAACTGACCATCACCCTGGAGCCGGAAGTGAGTCCGGCGGACCTGCATCTGGACCTGACCATCGAAACGCCGGACCAGAGCCAGTATCACTTTGCGGTGACCCCCACCGAACCGGTCCAGATCCTCTCGTTGCCGATGGTGGAGGCCTTTGGCAACTACCGCATTGACGGGCAGGCAGCGGGCACCCGTTTTGATGGGGTGGAGTTCTTTATCCATCTGCCCGAGCTGACCTTTTACGTCGCGCCACCTCCGCCGCCCCCCTTGTCACAGGAAGCGCTGGCGGCCATCGCCCTGAAAGACGCGCAGGAGCGGGAGGCGAGTGCCAGAAGCCGGGTGATCTGGATCATCAGCATCATCAACGTTCTGCTGCTGGTGGTGGGGGCGGCGATATTGATCGTCTGGCGCAAACGTCAGCGGCTTTATCAGGAGCTGATGGCCATGCCGATGGAGCCCCGGGAACTGACTCCGGACGAGGTGGACCTGAACCAGTTTTCCTCCGACGACAGAGCCGGTTCAGCGTGATAACTGTTGCCTTTTTAAGGCTTTGGTGAAAATTTGGCTATTCGGTCGATGTTTTTCCAAAAATCGGTTGACGCCTTTCAGCCCCGTCCGTAATATGCGCCTCGTTCTCGGGACCAAGGCGCCGGGGCACAGAGCGGAGTGGTAGTTCAGTTGGTTAGAATACCGGCCTGTCACGCCGGGGGTCGCGG
>CAZWED010000352.1:0-3249 GCA_964632645.1 uncultured Ferrimonas sp.
TTGCGGATACTGCGGGTCGCCTGCAGAACAAGGCCCACCTGATGGACGAACTGAAGAAGATCGTCCGGGTGATGAAGAAGCTGGATGAGAACGCGCCCCATGAGGTGATGCTGACTCTGGACGCCAGCACCGGCCAGAACGCCATCAGTCAGGCGCAGATCTTTAACGAAGCGGTGGGGCTGACCGGCCTGACCCTGACCAAGCTGGACGGCACCGCCAAAGGGGGGGTGATCTTCGCTCTGGCAGATAAGTTTGGTATACCAGTACGTTATATCGGTGTTGGTGAAGGGATCGACGATTTGCGTCCCTTTGACAGTCAGGCCTTTATCGACGCCCTCTTCAGTGAGCAGGAGTCCGCGTAAGCGATGATCCAGTTTGAGCAGGTCAGTAAGATCTACCCCGGTGGCCGAATGGCCCTGGAGCAGGTGTCATTTGGTCTAAAGCCCGGTGACATGGCGTTTCTCACCGGACACAGCGGCGCCGGGAAAAGCACCCTGCTCAAGCTGATCACCGCGATTGAGCGTCCCTCCACCGGGCGTGTGGTTATTCACGGCCAGGACATTGCCCGCCTGAAGCGCCACGACGTGCCCTATCTGCGTCGCAACATCGGAATCATCTTCCAGGATCACAACCTGCTGATGGACCGCAGCGTATACGAAAATCTGGCCCTGCCGCTGGTGATTGAGGGCTTCAAAAGCAGCGAGATCAGTAAGCGGGTTGAGGGCGCGCTGGATATGGTGGGCCTGGGAGACAAAGCGGCGTACGCGCCGATTCAGCTCTCCGGGGGGGAGCAGCAGCGGGTGGGCATCGCCCGGGCGGTGATCAACCGGCCGCCGCTGTTGCTGGCGGACGAGCCCACCGGCAACCTGGATCCCAAGCTGTCCATGGACATTCTGCGCCTGTTCGAAACCCTCAACGCGTCCGGCACCACAGTGCTGATCGCCACCCACGACCTGGGCCTGATCGCCCGCATGCGCTACCGCACCCTGACCCTGCGTCAGGGGCGCATGGTGAGTGAGGAGATGGCCCTGTGAAGCCGAAACTGCCCTTTACCCAGCGCCTGAAAAGCGGCTTTCAACAGCACATTCGTCATGCCCTCAGCAGCCTGGGAGAGTTGTGGCGTACGCCGATGACCTCCCTGATGACCATGCTGGTGCTGGGGTTTAGCCTCTCCCTGCCGGCACTGCTGATGGTGCTGTCCAACAACGCCGCCAAGGTGGAGGCACAGTGGCAGAGTGCCGCGGAGATCAGCCTGTTCCTGCGTCTGGACCTGAACGAGGCCCGGCGTCAGAGTCTGGTCACCCAGCTTCGCTCCATGCCGGAGATCCTCGAGGTGCATTACCTCAGTCCCGATCAGGCGTTGGCAGAGTTCCAGTCCCACAGCCAGTTTGGTGAAGCCCTGAAATACCTCGACAGCAACCCGCTGCCAGCGGTGGTTCGGGTGCTGCCCTCGGCGCGCCACAGCGAGGCGGACGCCGCCCGGGCACTGCGGGATAGACTGGCCCAGTTTAATGAAGTGGCCATGGCCCGGCTCGATCTGGACTGGCTGCAGCGACTGCAGGCGATGGGCCAGGTGGGGCGCCAATCCGGCACCGCGTTGGCGGCCCTGCTGATCCTGGCGGTGGTGCTGATCACCGGCAACACCATCCGGTTGGCCATCATGCAGCGCTTCCACGAGATCAAGGTGATGAAGCTGGTGGGGGCCACCGAAGCCTTTATCCGACGTCCCTTCCTGTATGGGGGTATCTGGCTTGGCCTGCTGGCGGCCCTGATCGCCATGGTGCTGGTGAACGCCATGCTGATCTGGCTGGACGGGGCCGTGGCCCAACTGCTGAGCCTGTATCGCAGCCAGGTTCGGCTGGAGGGGCTGACCGGCAGCCAGAGTGGCAGCCTGATCCTGTTTGCCTGCCTGCTGGGCTGGCTGGGCGCCTGGCTGTCGGTGCGCCGTCATCTGCGCGCCATCGAACCCCGGTAACGGAACCCATCCCGCTAAATGGAGTCTGAACCCGACGTGCGGGGAGCCGCGCTGCTCTTACCCTTTAACCAATGGGCGTGCTAGACTCCCCATCCCTGCAACAAACGAGGTACAGCATGAGCGACAACCGCCCAAACATGGCCTTGATGGTGGTGCCCCAGGGGCACGGCACCCTGGAATCCTATATCCAGGCGGTCAATGCCATCCCCATGCTGTCTGCCGAAGAGGAGCAGTACCTGGCACGCCAGGTAGAGCAGGGCGATCTGGATGCGGCCAAGCAACTGATCATGGCCCACCTGCGCTTCGTGGTGCACGTGGCACGCAGCTACTCCGGCTACGGTTTGCCGCAGGCGGACCTGATCCAGGAGGGCAACATCGGCCTGATGAAAGCGGTGAAACGCTTTGACCCCAATATCGGGGTGCGGCTGGTGTCGTTTGCCGTTCACTGGATCAAAGCGGAGATCCACGAATACGTCCTGAAAAACTGGCGCATCGTCAAAGTGGCCACCACCAAGGCACAGCGGAAGCTGTTCTTTAACCTGCGTAAGGCCAAAAAGCGCCTGGGCTGGTTCAGTGCGGACGAGGTCAGCACGGTGGCAGACGAGCTCGGCGTGAGCGAGAGTGAGGTGATGGAGATGGAGGCCCGCATGGCCGCCGTGGACGCCGCCTTCGACATCGCTCCGGAACGGGATGACGATGAGGGCAGCTACGCTCCCGCCCTGTACCTGGAGGACAAGCAGTCCGACCATGCCGAGGCGCTGGAACAGGAAGACTGGGAGCGTCGCTCCCAGCAGAAGCTGCACGCTGCGCTGAACACGCTGGATGAACGCAGCCGGGATATCCTGACCGCGCGCTGGCTGGACGAACCCAAGGCGACCCTTCAGGAACTGGCGGATCGCTATCAGGTCTCGGCGGAGCGGATCCGGCAGCTGGAAAAGAACGCCATCAAGAAGCTGAAAACAGCGATGGAAGTGTAAGTTACTGAATCAGAGAAAAAACGGGCCGAAAGGCCCGTTTTTCCGTTATCCGGAGTGCATTATGCAGTGTCGTTTGGGTTGCGGGGCCTGTTGCATCGCCCCCTCCATCACCTCCCCCATACCCGGCATGCCCCAGGGCAAGCCGGCGGGCGTGCGCTGCATTCAGCTGGATGAGCGTAACCTTTGCAAGATATTCGGCCAGCCGGGACGCCCGGCGGTGTGCAGTGATTTTAAGCCCGACCCTGACATCTGCGGCAGTACCGATGCGGTGGCGCTCAGCGTGCTGACTGAACTGGA
>CAZWED010000353.1:0-3246 GCA_964632645.1 uncultured Ferrimonas sp.
CACGAACCACGGATTTCTCCAGGCTGCTCAGCAGGTTGGACAGCTCCTGCTCATCCTGCTCCGGGTTTTCCGCCAGAATCGCTTCCTTGGTCTTGGATTTCACGGCGTTAACCGCTTCCAGACGGGCCACTTTCTCAGTGATGCGGTAGGCGTCGCCCAGACCGGCTTCAGCCAGCTCGGCCACTTTGGCAGCCAGGGCTTCGTTCTTAACCGGAGCGGTCCATTCCCAGGCCGGCTTGCCCGCTTCGGCTTTCAGTTCGTTGATGGCCTGAATCACGGTTTGCTGTGCCTGGTGACCGAACATCACCGCACCCAGCATCACCTCTTCAGACAGCACTTCCGCTTCGGATTCCACCATCAGTACCGCGCTTTCGGTACCGGCGACCACCAGGTCCAGCTTGGAGGTTTTCAGCTCTTCAACGGAGGGGTTCAGCAGGTACTCACCGTCACGGTAACCAACACGGGCACAGCCGATGGGACCGTTGAACGGAATGCCGGACAGCGCCAGCGCTGCGGAGGTACCGATCATGGCAACGACGTCCGGAGAAACGGCCGGCTCAACGGAAACCACGGTCGCGATCACCTGCACTTCGTTCATGAAGCCCTTCGGGAACAGCGGACGGATCGGACGGTCGATCAGACGGGCGGTCAGGGTTTCACCTTCGCTCGGACGACCTTCACGCTTAAAGAAGCCACCCGGGATCTTACCGGCGGCATAGGTCTTTTCCTGGTAGTTCACGGTCAGGGGGAAGAAGTCCTGCCCCGGCTGCACGTTTTTCTTGCCAACCACGGTCACCAGTACGGTGGTGTCGCCCATGCTGGCGAGAACAGCGGCATCGGCTTGACGAGCGATGACGCCGGTTTCCAGGGTGACCGTATGCTGGCCGTAAGGGAAGCTCTTAATGACGGGATTCACTGGCGATTCCTTAATGCGTTTTTTACCTTGAAATTCGCCCGTTAGTATACTTCAAACACCGCCGAAAGATAGGTGTAGTTTCCCCGCCTGGCCTGGCGCCGCCCGAGAAAAAGAAAAGGGCGCCCGGAGGCGCCCTTTTCCCAAACTTGGCTTCGACTTAGCGACGCAGACCCAGCTTGGCGATCAGCTCTTGGTAACGAGCAGAATCTTTGCGGTTCAGGTAGTCCAGCATGTCGCGACGCTGGGCAACCATACGCAGCAGACCGCGACGGCTGTGGTGGTCGTGGATGTGCTGCTTGAAGTGGCCTTGCAGGTGGTTGATCTGGGCGGTCAGCAGGGCAACCTGAACTTCCGGGGAACCGGTGTCGTTCTCGCCGCGGCCGAATTCAGCCAGGATCTTAGCTTTAGCTTCTGCGCTTAGTGACATAGTCATCTCTCCAAAAATACGTAAATGGCCTCCGGCCGATCACTAACTCAGCACGGAGGCGGGGGATTGTAGCGGGTTCGCCGGTCCGGCTCAACCCTGATGCACATTGATCAGGCGCTTCGGCGCCACCAGACCATCATCATCAATGGCACCGAGGCCGATAAAGGCACGCTGCTCACCCACGGTCAGGCGAACGGAGCCCTCGGACGGCGCCCCTGGGATCTGCACCGGCTGCCCCTGCAGCAAGTAGCTGGCGACCAGTTCGTTCATGTTCACCTCGGGCAAGGTGGCCACGGCGGTGTCCATCGGCAGCAACAGCGGGTCCAGCAGCTCTTTGGGCTTGCGGTCCTGGTCCAGTGCCTGGTCCAGCAGGTTCTGGATCTGCTCCAGTGTCACCATGCGGGCATAGGGGTAACCGGCCACCTGGGTACGACGCAGGAAGATCACGTGGGCCCCACAGCCCAGCACTTCCCCGAGGTCATCCACGATGGTGCGGATGTACGTGCCCTTGGAGCAGTGCACGTCCAGCTCAACCTCATCGCCATCAAAGCGGAGCAGTTCCAGCTCGTAGACGTTGATCGGACGGGCTTCACGCGGCACTTCGATGCCTTCACGGGCGTACTTGTACAGGGGCTGGCCCTGATACTTCAGCGCGGAGTACATCGAGGGCACCTGCAGGGTTTCCCCACGGAACCCTTCAAGCGCGGCGTTCAGCTGCTCCAGGGTGACGTTCACCGGACGCTCGGACACCACTTCACCGTCCGCATCGGAGGTGGTAGTGCGAACACCCAGCTTGGCAACCACGGTGTAGCGCTTATCCGCGTCCAGCAGGTACTGGGAAAACTTGGTGGCTTCCCCCAGGCAGATCGGCAGCATGCCGGTCGCCAGCGGGTCCAGCGCACCAGTGTGGCCCGCTTTCGCGGCGTTGTAGATCCGCTTTACTTTCTGCAGGGCATCGTTGGAGCTGATGCCTGCCGGCTTGTCCAGCAGCAGGACGCCGTCAACGGGACGGCCACGGGGACGACGACGAGCCATTACTGCTCCTCCTCGTCATTGCTGCCGAACTTGTCCGCTTTGGCGTCATCTTCGCTGCGGGCCTGGCTGACCAGGCTGGCCATACGAATCCCCTCAACCAGGGATTTGTCGTAGGTGAAGCGCAGTTCCGGCATCACCCGCATCTTCATGCGGGACGCGGTCAGCATGCGGATCTGGGGGGTCAGCTCCAGCAGCGCTTCCATCTGACGTTTGACCGCCTCCGGACTGTCGTCCAGAAAGGTCACAAATACTTTGGCGTATCCCAGGTCCCGGGACACTTCCACTTCGTTTACCGTCACCATGCCGAGGCGCTCATCGCGGATCTCGCGCTGCATGATCATCGCCAGTTCACGCTGAAGTTGCTGGCCGACACGGCGGGTACGACTGAATTCTCTTGCCATAATCTTCCACCAAAAAGAGGGGCCGTAGCCCCTCTTATCCACCTTACAGGGTGCGTTTCACTTCGACGGTTTCGAACACTTCGATCTGGTCGCCTACGCGAACGTCGTTGTAGTTCTTCACGCCGATACCACATTCCATGCCGTTGCGGACTTCCGCGACGTCATCCTTGAAGCGACGCAGGGATTCCAGCTCGCCTTCGTAGATGACCACGTTTTCTCGCAGCACGCGGATCGGGGCGTTACGCTTAACCACACCCTCAGTCACCATACAGCCGGCAACCGCGCCGATCTTCGGAGACTTGAACACGTCACGAACTTCAGCCAGACCGATGATCTCCTGCTTGAACTCAGGCGCCAGCATACCGCTCATCGCCTGCTTCACTTCGTCGATCAAATCATAGATCACGCTGTAGTAGCGCAGGTCCAGATTCTCGTTGTCCACGGTCTTACGGGCAACGGAGTCAGCA
>CAZWED010000354.1:0-3244 GCA_964632645.1 uncultured Ferrimonas sp.
GGCTGCGGCAATCTCGTCGTCACCCAGCGGGGCGCCGTGGCAGTCGTGGGAGCCGGATTTGTTGGGGCTGCCGTAACCGATCACGGTTTTGGTGCAGATCAGGGTCGGCTTGCCGGTTTCGGCGCGGGCGGCTTCGATGGCGGCTTTGATGGCGGCCGCATCGTGACCGTCAACGGCCGGAATAACGTGCCAGCCGTACGCTTCGAAACGCTTCGGCGTGTCATCACTGAACCAGCCTTCGACGTGACCGTCGATGGAGATGCCGTTGTCGTCCCAGAAGGCGATCAGCTTGCCCAGGCCCAGAGTGCCGGCCAGGGAGCAGGCTTCGTGAGAGATCCCCTCCATCAGACAGCCGTCGCCCATAAAGACGTAGGTGAAGTGATCAACGATCTCGTGACCGGGACGGTTGAACTGGGCCGCCAGCACTTTCTCTGCCAGAGCCATGCCCACACCGTTGGTGATCCCTTGGCCCAGCGGGCCAGTGGTGGTTTCCACACCCGGCGCGTAGCCGTATTCCGGGTGGCCCGGGGTACGGGAGTGCAGCTGACGGAACTGCTTCAGGTCGTCGATGGAGAGATCGTAACCGGTCAGGTGAAGCAGGGAGTAGATCAGCATGGAGCCGTGGCCGTTGGAGAGGATGAAGCGGTCGCGATCCGCCCACTCCGGGTTGGCCGGGTTGTGTTTCATAAAGTCGCGCCACAGCACTTCGGCAATGTCCGCCATGCCCATCGGGGCACCGGGGTGGCCGGAATTGGCTTTCTGGACAGCGTCCATGGACAGGGCACGAATCGCATTGGCAAGCTCTTTGCGGGAAGACATCTTGGCTCCTGGTTCAGAGGTTATAGGATTGAGGCGGGGCATATTTTCAACGCTTGCGCCGCCGGACGCAAATCTGGCTCGAAAAAACGCTGGCCATAGGGCAATTCAGGGAAAATTCGCCCTGCCAAAATCCGGCCGTTCGCCGGTCCGTCCGGTCGCTTAAAGGCCCGTAAAGACTCGCTCATAGCGGGCAAAGCGCGGCAGGCCCGCATCGGTACGACCCAGATAACTGTAGGTCACCACCGACCCGATGGGAGGCGGGTCGCGCCGCACCGCATCGCTGAATCCGCTGCCCAATCGAAAGCGGCGTCCCTCGGGGTCTTCAACCAGCAGAGCGCCCATCATCCCCGCCAGACGACCGCGTCCGGGCAGGTACCCTATCACCCGGGCTTCACCGTCCCAGCGCGGCTTTAATTTGAGCATTCCGGGGTCACGTCCCGGCCGGTAGCGGCCATCCTGATGGCGCAGAATCAGCCCCTCGCCCCCGGCACCAACCACCTCGTCCAGCAACGCCGCCAACGCCTGCGCCGTGC
Organism: uncultured Ferrimonas sp.; assembly: GCA_964632645.1. GTDB lineage: Bacteria > Pseudomonadota > Gammaproteobacteria > Enterobacterales > Shewanellaceae > Ferrimonas. The sequence goes on from CAZWED010000354.1 coordinate 1,353, forward strand.
TGACACGGCGGTGGTGCACCAGATGCAGATGAGGAAGGGAGAGGCTCTCGAGGGACAGACGCAGCACCTCATAACGAAGGGAGTAGGGGTGGGCCAGATCCGGGCGATCAAACACCCGGTACTGCACCTGTTGCCAGGCCACCTCGTCGGGCACCCGGTCCCGGACGATGCGCATCAGCGCCTGAAACTGGCCACGCCCCAGCCACAACTCCCCGTCCAACGGGTGAGTTGGCCAACCCCGGACAAACCACGCCGGCGTCGCAATCTCCCGTCCGCCGCGACTCAGCAAGCGCTTGCCGTCCCAGTAGGCGCGCATGCCGTCGTACTTCTCGCTGATAAGATAGGGGGTCAGGGAGGACACCGCCTGATAGGGCTGCGCCAGCATCAGCGACGGCCCGTTGGCGTAAAGTGTGTGGGGAAAACCGCAGCCGATGGCCAGCCATCCGGCCCAGAAAACTCTCGTTGTCATGCCCCCCGCCTCCTTGCGTCAATGCGATGACCTAACCCTAGCCCAACCGGCCCGGATGCGAAGAGTGCCCGATTGTCACATTCTGTTCACTCGCTGAGTCAACGGGTTGCGGGCAAAAACTGCGCAGCTCACGTTTTGAACAGAAAATCTGGCCAAGAAGTCGACAATCTGTATAATCGCCCTGAACCTTATTCACGGCACACCGCGCCGGTGATAAGCGACAAACCTGAAGATGGGCTTCCCCTTATAAACCATGCCCGCAGTAACCCGATGTCTGGGTTGGAGTTTGTCGAGATCGCCGGCGTCGAGACAAGCATTTAGGGATCGTTATGGCTATTGAATCTATGCTGGACTGCATCGACAGTCCCCTCACCACTATTGCGTTTCTCTCCGGCCCAAATTGTCAGAGTTAGCGTGCTTTCCAACGCTTCAGGTCCCGAACATCGCGTTCCCTTCACCTGATCGATGACCCCAGCCTTTAGTGACATTCAGACCCTCCGTCAGTGACGGACGGTCCGGGCTCAAAGCAGCCCTGAGACAGTGAGAATAATCAGACAATGCAACGTACCTTTACCGCCATTGCCCTTTTGATGAGCCTGGCTGCCTGTGGCAGTTCCGATGACCATGCCAGCCAGGACCATACTCAGACCAACCTGACTCCGCCCACCGCTTCCACCGCGCCGGCCCTCCCCCAAACCGACTCTGTTGACGCCGCCGACTCTGCCGAATCCGCCCCGCTTGCCGGGTCCACTTCTCAGTGCCAGGCGGACGAGATCGCCGTGGATTTTGGCTGCCTGCCGCTGGAGCCGAACCTGGCGCAACTGGCCGACACCTTTGATTGGCGTGCCGAAGATCTGGCCGCCACCTGCCTGGACCCCGAGCTGCCCGCCATCGCCTGTGAACTGCGCTACAGCGACGACGAAACCCCGCACGATGTGGCGGTGATCACCGGCGAACTGGCCATTGATGAGGCCCACAACAACGGCAGCGGCTCCCTCAACTTTGAGCTGCGCAAAGACGCGGAAGTCGGCCGCACCACGCTGAAGCTGGAAAACCACACCTGGGACATTCCGGAAACCTGTGAAGCCGCCCATATGGAGTGTGAGTCCGTGTTCACCATGGTGCACGCCAATGGTGACACCGAAGAGTTGGGCCGCATCGACACCAACGGCGTTCTCACGGTGGAAGTGGATGACGCCATGGCGCAGAAGATGCGCGGCACCGTGCGCCTGGAGATCAACCACTATGAAGCCGGCGCACTCTACTCCACCGACGCGTTCATCACCCCCAGAGCCAAGTTTCTGACCGCGTTCTCCCGCATGCGTCAGGCGCCCTCTTACGACGCCCCCGGCGATCTCGCCGAGTAACGCCCGCCGCCCACGGCGACACAGCGGATCAAAAAAGGCCCCATACGGGGCCTTTT
>CAZWED010000355.1:0-3210 GCA_964632645.1 uncultured Ferrimonas sp.
CGTCGTTTTCGGCGGTTAAAAAATAACGGACACCCCGCAACTGAACGGCTTCTCCTTCGCGGGGGGCGGCGCCGCCACCACTGTGGATTACCTACAGGTGCATATGAACGACGATGACGGCATTGAGTTCTGGGGCGGTAATGCCAGCGTCAGCCACGTGGTGCTGACCGGTAACTTTGACGACTCCCTCGACTGGACCAACGGCTGGCAAGGCACTGCCCAGCATGTGTACATCCGCACCGACGACAACGCCGCTAACCGCGGGATTGAGGCGGACAGCTCCAAATCCGGCAGCGACGTTCCGATGTCCAAGCCCACCCTGGCGAACCTGACCCTGCAACTGGGCGGTGGCACCAACGGAGGCGGTGACGACGCCGAAGGGATCCTGTTTCGGGTTGGTACCGGTGCCACGGTGTACAACACCCTAGTCAAGGGTGGCCTGGAAACCGGCGAGTGCCTTGAAGTCAATGACGACAGCACCATCGCCAACGTCAACGCTGGCGAACTGACCATGACCCACAGCCTGATCGACTGTGTGGAGGCCTTTAAGAACCCGAAAGACGAGGCCGGCATTGCCCTGCTGGACGTTGAAGCGTGGTTCACCGGCCAGGAGGGCAACCTCGTTGGCGCTGCCGCTCTGGACGGCTACCAGCCTACCGCCGCCTCGCCGGCCCTGACCGGGGGCAAAGCGGAGCTGGCCAACCTCGACGGCCGACTGGATGACGCCGGGGCGTTCGACGGCAGCAACGACTGGACTCAGGGATGGACCACCGGCATCCACAACGATGACAGCGCGCCGGCGGAACTCGCCCCGCTGACCTCCTGCCCGGCCGGCACCGTCAACGATGCCGCTGACGCCGCACTGATCGACGGCACGGACCTGGTCTGTACCCTGACCGGCAACGTCATCCAGAACGTCACCCTGCTGGCCGGCACCAACGTGAAGTACAAGCTGGACGGTGGCGCGGTGGTGATTGGCGGTGACAATGAGCAAAGTGCCACCCTGGCGATTCAGGCCGGTGTCGAGGTTTACGGCACCAGCAACAGCTACCTGGTGATCAGCCGCGGTTCAAAAATCATGGCTCAGGGTAGTGAAGCGATGCCCATCGTGTTCACTTCATCCGAAGATGTGCTGGGCCTCAACACCGACCGCGGTCAGTGGGGCGGCCTGGTGGTGCTGGGCAACGCGCCGGTCAATACCTGCGCCAGTCTGGATGACTGTGATGTCGCCTTCGAAGTGGGCAACCACCTGTTCGGCGGCAACAATGACGCGGACTCCAGTGGCGAGCTGAGTTACGTGCAGGTGCGCTACGCCGGCTTCAAGATCAACGACACCCAGGAACTGAACGGCATCAGCTTCGGTGGCGTCGGTTCCGGCACCCAGGTGGACCACATCCAGGTTCACATGAACGATGACGACGGCGTTGAGTTCTGGGGCGGCAGCGTCAACCTGAAGTACGTGTATCTGACTGACAACTTCGACGACGCCTTTGACTGGACCAACGGCTGGCGAGGCAAAGCCCAGTACGTGTTCATCACCCAGGAAGACAACGCGGCTAACCGCGGTATCGAGGCAGACAGTTCCAAGTCCGACCCGCTCGGCACCCCGTTCTCCGACCCCATCCTGTCCAACGTCACTATCCTGCCGGCTGGCGGCAACAACGGCAGCGATGACGCGGAAGGGATGGTGCTGCGTGTCGCCACCCGGGCGCAACTGGCCAACTTCGTCATTCAGGGTGGCACCAACACCGGCGAGTGCCTGGAGATCGACGACGACACCACCCTGGCTAACGCCCAGGATGGCACCCTGACCATGACTCACTCCATCATCGATTGCGTTGAGCCGGTGAAAAACGAGGACAACTTCGACACCACGGCCTGGTTCACCGCTCAGGAAGGTAACGTCATCGGCACCGTAGAGCTGGACAACGGGATGCCCACCGCCACCTCCGTCGCCCTGGGCAACGGCAAGAACATGAGCAGCGTGGACGCCTTCTTTGACGCCACGGATTACAAAGGCGCCTTCGACGGCAACAACGACTGGACCGCAGGCTGGAGCTACCAACCCTAACCGCCAGAGCCGCCGGGGCAGTCCCCTGCCCCGGCAGCGCCGCATCGCACTGTCCGATGGGTTGCCCACCGGGCGCTCGCATTTCCAAGGACTCAGGAACGTCAAAGCATGAAATCCCAACCCCTATTCCCAACCAGCAAAACCGGGCTCGCAGTGGCTCAGGCGCTCTCTCTGGTCAGCGTACTGAGTCTTCCCGCCGTCGCTGCCGATACCGAGAGCGGCGTCGAGGCCGAGGATCAGCAAGTTGAAGTGATCGCCGTCGTCGGCCGATTGCAACGTGCCGCCTCCGAGGTGATCGAAGAGCGCCGGGAAACCCCCTACGTCGCGGACCTGATGGGGGCTGACCAGATCGCCCGCACCGGAGACAGCGACGCCGCAGCGGCACTTCGCCGCGTTACCGGCCTGACCCTGCGCAGCGGCAAGTTCATCTATATCCGCGGCCTGGGTGAGCGCTACTCCAGCACCTCACTGAATGGCGCTCTGGTGCCCTCACCGGACCCAACCCGCTCCGTCATCCCGATGGATCTGTTCCCCTCCGCCATCATTCAGTCCCTCTCAGTTCAAAAGGCCGCGTCCCCGTCCAGCCCGGCCACGTTTGGTGGCGGTCACGTGGACATCCGCACCAAGGCGATCCCCAACGACTTCTTCCTCAAGTTTTCGCTCGGTGGCCAGTACAACACCAACAACAGCGACGACCGGCTCACTTACCCGGGCAGTGATGACGACTGGCTGGGTCGCGATGACGGCACCCGCGCCCTGCCCCAGTCCGTCACGGACGCCTTCGCCACGTACGGCGGCGTGTCGGTAACCGACATTTTCCGCGTGGTTCAGGACGCCGATAAAGCCATCGCCATCAACCAGGGTCTGGCACTGGATATGAATCGCAACATGACGTTGCAGCAACAAAGCACCGACCCCGGGTTACGTGGCAGCCTCAGCGTCGGCCACCGCCTGGATCTGGATGACGACGGTGACTGGCGCTTTGGTTTTGTTGGCGGCACCTACTACAAGTACCAAACCGACAACTATCGCCAGCGCGAAGCGGAACTGGCCAACAGCAGCGGCGATCTGAACGCCATCGCGATGGTCCAGGGCAGCGAGCAGATCGTGCAATGGTCCGGCATGTGGAACATGGGGCT
>CAZWED010000356.1:0-3164 GCA_964632645.1 uncultured Ferrimonas sp.
GCGGGAGCGGCTTTGGGCTTGGCGGATTTCACCGGAGCCGCTTTGGCTTACGGGGCCGCAGGGGCATCGCCAGACAGTTCAGCAGCCATCTCAGCCAACTCTCCGAGGCGAACAGACTTTCCGTCGTCCACCTTGAACCAGCTGCCTTTTTGTTCGATTTGCGGCGCTTTACCGTGTTTGGCGAGGTATGCGGCGGTGAATTGCGCGATCACCTCTTCCTTGATCAGTTTTGACATAGTTACATGGTCGCTGTTGAAAATGTCAGCGGCCGATAATACCTGTATGGGTCCTGAAGTTCAATCTGGGGTGGTGAAGGAATAATCAGCGACCCCAAGAACTTAGGCTGGATCATAAAACTCGGTCGCCACTCGGGCCCGCATCACGTAATCTCCCATCCATAAGGCAAGTCAGGGCAAAAGCGCCTAAACCTGTCCTTGGGTGCTTCTTGCCCGGTAATCAGAAATGAGGCAGTTATGGAACCGAAACGCGTTGCGGTGTTCTCCAGCAAACCCTACGACAAACACTTTCTTGACCTGGCGAATGCCGGGCAGGGCTTGCATCTGGATTACTTTGAGAACCGACTGCGGCAATCCACCATGCGACTGGCCGAGGGCTATGACGCGGTGTCCTGTTTCGTGAATGACATCGTGGATCGTCCGGTGCTGGAGCATCTGGTGGACCACGGCATCCGCATGATCGCGCTGCGCTGTGCCGGCTTCAACAACGTTGATCTTGAGGCCGCGAAGCAACTGGGCGTTCAGGTGGCACGGGTGCCGGGGTATTCGCCGGAATCGGTGGCGGAACACACCGTGGCGATGATGCTGTCCCTCAACCGGCGCCTGACCAAAGCGTACAACCGGGTGAAAGAGCACAACTTCGACCTCGATGGGTTGTTGGGCTTTAACCTGCAGAAGAGCACGGTAGGCATCATCGGCACCGGTAAGATTGGCCTGGCCACCATGCGGGCGCTCAGCGGCTTCGGTTGCCGCCTGCTGTGCCACGACCCCTATCCCTCCGAGGAGGCGGCGCGACTGGGTGAGTATTGCGACCTGGACCGGATCTACCGTGAGTGCGACGTGATTTCTCTGCACTGTCCCCTGACGGAGGAGAGTTACCACCTGATCAACGAAGAGAGCATCGCCCGGATGAAGGACGGTGTCATGCTGATCAATACCTCCCGGGGGGCGCTGGTCAACGCTCAGCACGCGCTGGACGGGATGAAGCAGGGTAAGATCGGTTACCTTGGGTTAGACGTGTACGAGCTGGAAGGGGACATCTTCTTCCGTGACCTGTCCGGCAGGGTGCTTCACGATGACGTGTTTGCGCTGCTGTTGAGTTACCCCAATGTGCTGGTGACCGGCCACCAGGGGTACTTTACCCGTGAAGCGCTGAGCGAAATCGGCCAGACCACCATTGAGAACCTTACCGCCCACTTTGATGGACGGTTGACCGGCAACGAACTTTGAACAATCACAAGAAACGATGATGTTAAGAGATGAACTGATCCGCTACCTGGATGATTTGCTGAAGCCCTGGTTGATGAAGGACTACGCGCCCAATGGGCTTCAGGTGGAAGGCAAGGCGGAGATCCGCAAAGTGGTGACCGCCGTGACCGCTGACCAGTTTGCCGTTGATGCGGCGGTGGCGGCCGGTGCCGATGTTCTGCTGGTGCACCACGGTTACTTCTGGAAAAGCGAGCCGGCGGCCATTGTCGGCATGAAGCGTCGTCGTCTGGCGCAACTGCTTAAGCACGACATCAACCTGATCGCGTATCACCTGCCATTGGACGTGCACCCGGAGCTGGGCAACAACGCGCAACTGGCGAAGGCGCTGGGGGTGGTCAACGTGCGCCCCTTTGAGGCGGACAATGAGACCAGTCTGGTGCTGCGCGGTGAGCTGGAGCCGGCCCTCAGCGGCCATCAACTGGCGGAACGCATCGCCAAGGCGCTGGACCGCGCGCCGCTGCACATCGCCGGGCATGACCGACCGATACGCACGCTGGCCTGGTGTACCGGCGGCGCGCAGGATTACATCGATGGCGTTGCGGCGGCCGGACTGGACGCGTTTCTCTCCGGCGAAGTCTCCGAGCGCACTTACCACAGTGCGGTTGAGCAGGGGATCGACTATTACGCCTGTGGCCACCACGCCACCGAGCGCGGCGGCGTTCAGGCCCTTGGCGAACGACTGGCCCGGGAGCTGGGGCTGGAGGTGCGTTTCGTCGACACTCCCAACCCGGTTTAATCCTTCTCCTTGGGGAGCAGCGCCAGTACCTCCCAGCCCGGCCCCGGGGTAAACGGCGCCTGGTCGGTAAAGACCCTCAGCTTGCGCTGGGGGTCAAAGGCAAACAGGGGGATGCCCCGTTTGCCCTGGTTGGCCTGGTAGCTGTCCCAGTCGAAACTCTCCGTCAGTTTGGTGGCGCGCACCTCGGCCCCCTGCGCCACCAGGCTACTGAGTTTGGAAAAGTAGGCTTCTTCACCAAACAGCGACTGATGTCGCTCTGCCCGCCGCTGGCGGGGGCTGTTGTCCCTTGGTTGTTCCGGCAGCCGGTACACCTTGTGGGCGCCAAAGCGATCCTCGTAGTGGTAGGCCACCTCGGCATTGAGTCGATGGTAGGGCGCCAGCACCAGCAGACGGTCCACAAGGGAGAGGTCCAGCGCTGAGTCGGCGTGCTCGGACGTGGGGTTGCCATAGTAGACCGGCAGGTCCTTCATGCGTGCCTGACTCAGGCTTTCCCAGTTGGTGTCACTGAGCACCACCGGTATCTCATAGCGTGCCAGCGCGGCGGCGATGGTGCGGGCGAGGGGGTTGGCACCAAAGATCAGGAAGCCGTTGCGCGGGGGCGCTTTCAGGCCGAGCCAGCGGGCCAGCGGCGAGGTGAACAGGCTCTGCATCACCACGGTGGCGATGATCACCAGGAACACCAGCGGCACCAGGCGTTCCGTGCCCTCCAGGTTCTGGTCCGTTAACTTCAGGGCAAACAGGGAGGAAACCGCGGCAGCGACGATGCCTCGCGGTGCCACCCATCCCACCATCAGACGCTCCTTCCACGACAGATCGGACCCCAGTGCGCAAAGCATCACCGCGACAGGACGGGCGATCAGCACAAGCACCGCCAGCCAGAGCAGGGCGGGGAGGTCTATCTGGGCAATGTCGGCGGGCGTCAG
>CAZWED010000357.1:0-1506 GCA_964632645.1 uncultured Ferrimonas sp.
TTTGTGTCGTGGGACAGCTCCGGCGGTCGCGCACGCGGTCGCATTGATCGTGTGTTGCGTGAAGGGTCGCTTGACGTGCCTGGCGCTGAGGTGACGATTAACGCCAGCGAGGATGATCCTGCCGCTTTGATTCAGGTGTATCGCGATGGCGAGGCAACTGACACGATGGTGGGACATCGTTTCAGCACGTTGACCAAGATCGATCCAATCCGCGCGACTGAGGGCGGCAAGTTCCAGCGGTCGGAGGTGACTTCATTCCGCGCGCTGGAGGAGGAGCGGAGCTTTGAGTTCCCGTTTAGCTCTGAGTATCCCGTCATGCGGTACTTCGGCAACGAGGTACTGAGTCACGAGGGTGAGGCCGCGAATCTGAGCCGTCTGAACGATGGTGCGCCGCTGCTGTTCAACCACGATCCTGATCGTGTTGTTGGCGTCGTGGAGCGCGCCTGGGTTGATGGCGAGAAGAAGCGCGGCTATGTGAAGGTGCGCTTCTCGCGTAATAAGTTTGCCCAAGAAGTGCTTGATGATGTCCGCGATAACATTTTGCGCGGCATCAGCTTCGGCTATTCGATCGACAAGATGGAAGAGCGAGGCGATGACTTCGTGGCTACCCGATGGTCGCCTTACGAAGTCAGCGTGGTCTCTATACCTGCTGATCCTACGATTGGGATTGGCAGGTCTCTTACAGATGAGACCGTTGTTCAAGCGGCCCCAGCCGCATCACCAACACCTGAACCTGAAATGGAAAACACTCCAGATCTGGAGGTGATCCGGTCCGAGGCCGTCGAGGCCGAGCGTACCCGTATCGCCGCCATCAGCGCACTGGGCGAAAAGCACCAGATGCAAGACCTGGCTCGCGAGCTGATCGACGGTGGTCGCACTGTTGATGAGGCTCGTGCTGCTGTCCTCGAAAAACTCGGTACTCAACCTGTGGAACAAGTCATTCGTTCTGCCGATGTCACTTCCAATGACGTTGGCCTCTCCGATAAGGAGACCCGCTCGTTCAGCTTTGTTCGTGCTCTGAACTATCTGGCCAACCCTAGCGATGCTTCTGCTCGTCGGGCTGCTGAGTTTGAGATCGAAGTCGGCAAGGCTGCCGCTCAGAAATATGAGCGTGCTTCCAATGGCATCGTGATTCCTAACGAGGTGCTGCGTCGCGATCTGGTGGTTGGCACCTCCACTGCCGGTGGCAATCTTGTCGCCGACGAGCTGCTGTCCGGCTCCTTCATTGACTTGCTCCGCAACCGTCTCGCCTTGGCTCAAGCCGGCGTGACCATGCTGACCGGTCTGCAAGGCAACATCAGCATTCCCCGTCAGTCGTCTGCTGCTACCGCTTACTGGGTCGGCGAAGGCTCTTCTCCCACCGAAAGCCAGCAGACAATTGATCAGGTCAACATGACGCCCAAGACTGTGGGTGCATTTGTTGACTACTCCCGTCGCCTGCTGCTCCAGTCCTCCATTGATGTGGAAGGCATGGTGCGCAACGATTTGGCTCGCGTGATTGCTCTT
>CAZWED010000357.1:1516-3153 GCA_964632645.1 uncultured Ferrimonas sp.
GCTGCCATCTACGGCACGGGTTCTGCCAATCAGCCTCTGGGTCTGACTAATGTGACCGGTATCGGCACTCAGGCTCTGACCAGCTACGGCACCTTCGCAGAATACATCGGCATGGAGACCGACGTTGCTTCTGCTAACGCCGACGCTGGTTCGCTGCGTTATGTGGTGAATGCCGCTGCACGTGGTGCGCTCAAGAGCACCGAGAAGGCAACGAATACCGGCATGTTCGTGTTTGAGGATGGCGAGATCAATGGCTACCCCGCCATTGTTTCTAACCAGCTCGCCAGTAACGATGCACTGTTCGGCGATTTCTCGATGATGATCATGGGTATGTGGTCCGGCCTGGATCTGACCGTGGATCCCTATGCCGGTGCTACCGCAGGCACTGTTCGCATCATCGCCCTGCAGGACGTGGATGTTGCCGTCAAGCAGCCCGGCGCCTTCTGCTACGCCACCTGATCTCTAAGTGAGATCTAGTCACCGCTTAATGACTCATGCGAATTGAGATCCTGCGGCCGGTGATGATCTACGGGGAGCCCACGCAAGCGGGCTCCTTCGTTGAGGTCAAAGAGTCGGACGCCCATCTACTGATCGGAATGAATAAGGCCCGCGTGGCCGAATCCGCTCCCGAACCAGTAGTCAAACCCAAGCCAGAGCCAAAAGCCGAGCCTGTACTAGAGCCAAAAGCCGAGGTCGAGGCAAAGCCCAAGCGCACCCGTTCCACCACTCCCAAGGAGTAAGCCATGGCCATCCTTCAACAAGCCCTCGATAAGCTCGCTCTTATCGCCGGCCACCCCACCGCTGCCCGCACCGCCACTGGTCAAACCAGTGGCATCGATCTGCAGACCTACGACGGCGACGTTGTTTTCCTTCTGGATTCTGCAGCTGGCAGTGGCACCAGCCCCACCCTCGATGTGACCATTGAGGATTCCGCTGACAACTCCAGCTTCGCCGCTATCAGCGGTGCCGCCTTTACCCAGGTGACTGGCACCGCTTCTGCTCAGAAACTGGTTGTCAACAAAGACAACGCTCGCCGCTATGTCCGAGTGAAGTACACCATCGGCGGCACTAGCCCCTCCTTCACCTTTTCGGTGAACGCTGTGGGCGTGACCAAGTACGGCTGATAGCCGTACACACTGAGCCCTGGGTTGCTTCGGCGGCCTGGGGCTTTATGCTGTTTGCATGGCATTCACCGAAGACCTAAGCGTATTTTTTGATCTACAGGGCTTTGGCGTGCCTGTAGTGCATGAGGGCGTGACTGGGGTTGGCATTTTGGATATGCCGAGTGAGGTCATGGCAGATGGCGTTGTTCTTAGCACTGATTACAAGTTGACCGTTGAAAGCGGTGTTTTCAATGAATTTTTAAGTGGAGATGTGGTGACAGTTGACGGGGCCTCCTACAAGGTTCGCAATCCGCTTCTTGCGGACGACGGTAAAATTACTGAAGTAATGCTGATGAAGGTGTAGCGATGGCCGGCATTTATGGCGCCTGGGCGGATAGACGAGAAAACATTGTCGCGCTCGGCACCTTGACCACGACAACATCAACAGCGGCCGTAGAGGTGTCGGGTAATAATTTTACGTTTGTTCATAAGGTAACAGGCGGTAACGTAATTGTTCAGGACGAAGGGAGCTTA
>CAZWED010000358.1:0-3148 GCA_964632645.1 uncultured Ferrimonas sp.
TACGCCATCGGCGTGGCCGAGCCGACCTCCATCAGCATCGAAACCTTCGGCACCGGCAAACTGCCGGAAGATAAGCTGATCGCCCTGGTACGCAAGCACTTCGACCTGCGCCCCTACGGCCTGATCCAGATGCTGCACCTGGAGCGCCCGATCTACCAGCCGACCGCCTCCTACGGTCACTTTGGCCGCGTCGAGTTCCCCTGGGAACAGACCGACAAAGCCGAAGCCCTGCGCGCCGACGCCGGCCTGTAAGCGTCAGCCAACGAAAAAGCCCCGCATCGCGGGGCTTTTTTTATGCTCATCGGCACGCTGGCTTAGGTTGCCGCCTCTGCCGCCACCGTGGCACGTCGGCGGTACAACCCCGTCAACGCCATCAGTTGCAGGGCGTAAAGCAACGCGCTGCCGCCCATCACCCCATCCCAGCGTCCCTGCTCAAAACAGTGCAGCAGCCAGAACCCGCCCAGGCTCGCCCCCAGGTAGTAGTGCACCAGGTACAGTGCCGTCGCGCTGGCTTTCGCCCGGGCCGCGTGCTGACTGACCCAGGCGTAGGCCAGGGCATGGACGAGGAAGGCGCCGGCACTGATCAACAGCAGTCCCAACACCATGGCCCAGAGCTGATCCAGCCGGGCCACCAGCATCCCCAGCATCGCAATCACCGTGCCCAGCGCCATGCCGGAAAGCGGCCCGAAACGCAGGCTCCAGCGACCGCTCAGCCGCGAGGTCAGGGTGCCACTGAGGTAACAGAGGAAAATCAGCGACGCCACCGCCACTGGCAGCTCATGAGGCGGCGCCACCAGGCGGAAGCCCATCACGGTAAACTGGTTCACGAACAGGGCGAAGTTGAGGCCCCCTATCACCATCGCCAGCCACAGCCGGGGGGTGGTCAGGTGACGGAGCGCGGTGTTCAGGTCGGCCCGCAGCGGCGCCCCCGACGGCTGGAAGCAACGGGCCGGCGGCAAACGGCGCCACACCCAGACGGCCCCTACCATGGTCACCACGGCCAACGACAGCGCCGCGGCCTGCCAGCCCAGCCAGTCTCCCAGAAAGCCACCGTAGATCCGCCCGACGATCCCCCCCAGGGAGTTGGCGGCCACATAGGCCCCCACCGCCAGCGCCAGCGCCACCGGCGAGAACTCCTCCGCCATAAACGCCACCGCAACCGCCACGAAGCCCGCCAATGCCAGCCCCATCAGGAGCCTCAGGAAGATCAGCGGCCACAGGGCCGAAACCGCCAGCTGCGCCAGGCCCACCAGCGCCACCAGCACCAGACTGAGCAGCAGCACCGGGCGACGCCCCCAACGCTCCGACAACAGCGCCCAGGGCAGCAGCGCGATGGCGAGTCCCAGGGTGGTGGCGGCGTGGATGCCGTTGACCGCCGTGGCCGGCGCCGCAAAGTGGCGCGCCAGCGAAGGCAGCAGCGGCTGGAACAGGTAGAGGTTGGCAAACACCAGCAGGGAGCCCAGGGCCAGCGCACGGGTGGCGGACCGATATTCGGCAGTGCCCGGTTCAATCATCGGGGGGAAACTCATAACAACTTGAGAGGTCTACAAAATAGCAATGGCACCCCCCTGACGGGAAATAGCCAAAGCCGAATCAGTCATCGGCGTTGCTTATGCCGGGACTACACTGAATCATCGACTCAAGGTCGACAGGCAAGCAGGAGGAGGACGCATGAGCGATCTCTACCAGGCTCACGACATCAACTATCGGGGTGAAAACTGCGGCGTCCACAACTGGATGACCCAGGACGGCCACAGTTTCTACTGGCACCCGGATTGGGTGCACATCGCCGAGGATGAAACCGGCATGCACGTCAAGCAACCGCTGGAGCTGGCACCGGGCGAAGCCCCGCAGAAACACCATGCCATTAAGGCAATCCTTCGCTATCTCAATGGATTAACCGGCCACTGACGGCCCTGGCATCTTTCGTCCTGGCGTCCCATGGGGTAACCTCTGAACACCCTCCGGAGCCAGGACAAGGAATGCCATGAAGCCGCTCACCGCCCTCGCACTGACCCTTTTCAGCGCCACCTCCCTCGCCGCCGCCCTGGACGTCGAGGAGCAGCGCCTGCCGGTGGCCGAGACCACCCTGGGCAGCGAAGTGACGCACCGCTACCAGAACCAGGTCAGCGCCCTGACCGCCCGATACCGGGCCGACGGCAATGAACTGACCGTCACCAATAAGGTGGCCGAAGATGGCCAGGCCCTGTGGCGCGCCGCTGTGGCCGACGTGCAGGCGGGCCACCTGGATGACCGCAGCCTCTATTGGGCCCGCCTCAACGCCCGCAAAGCGCTGAAGCAAAACGAGCCCGCCTTCCGCATGGCGGAGTGGCAGCGCACCGTCCTGCTCAACACGCTGGAGAAGGCGTCCCGCGGCATGAGCGACATCCGCTTCGATGACGACAGCCAGATCCGCATCCTGTTGACCGGTTTCGACCCCTTCCTGCTGGATCGGGACATCGCCCAGTCCAACCCGTCCGGCGTGGTGGCGCTGGCGCTGGATGGCAAACGCTGGACCGTCAATGGCCGCAAAGTGCAGGTGGAAACCGCGATGATCCCGGTTCGCTTTGAAGACTTTGATAACGGTGTCGTGGAAGCCCTGCTGACCCCCTACCTGCGCGACAACCGCATCGATCTGGTGACCACCGTGTCGATGGGACGGGAGCAGTTCGATCTTGAGCGTTTCCCCGGCCGTAACCGCAGCGCCACCGCTCCGGACAACCGCAACGTGCTGACCGGGGCCAACGCCCGCCAGCCGCTTCCGCCCAGGCTCAACGGCGCCCCGTTAAACGGCCCGGAGTTTGTCGAGTTCAGCCTGCCGGTTGCCGCCATGCAGCAAGCCCCGGGCGCGTTCAGCATCGTCGACAACCACACCGTGAAAACGCTGCGCGGCGAGCAGCAGGCCACCAGCCTCGCGGCCCTGGCCGACGAGGTCTCCGTCGAGGGCTCCGGCGGGGGCTACCTCTCCAACGAGATCAGCTACCGCAGCATTCTGCTGCGGGATCTGCTCGGCAGCCGGGTGCCGGTGGGCCACATCCACACTCCCCGGGTCCGCGGCCACGATGCCAAAACCACCGAGGCGATCCTGACCCAGATCGAAGCGATGCTGACCCAGGCCGCCCACAATCTGTAACCCCGTAGACAGGGG
>CAZWED010000359.1:0-3125 GCA_964632645.1 uncultured Ferrimonas sp.
TGACCGGTCGTGACAACGAAGTGGACAAGATCCTGGGTCTGGAAATCGGCGCCGATGACTACATCACCAAGCCGTTCAACCCGCGTGAACTGACCATCCGTGCACGCAACCTGTTGAACCGCATCGTGAACGCCGGCAAAGCCACTGAAGAGAAGCCTCAGGTTGAGTACTACCACTTCAACGACTGGACTCTGGAAATCAACAGCCGTTCACTGATCAGCCCGACCGGTGAACCCTTCAAGCTGCCGCGCTCCGAATTCCGCGCGCTGCTGCACTTTGTTGAGAACCCGGGCAAGATCCTGTCCCGCAGCGATCTGCTGATGAAGATGACCGGCCGTGAGCTGAAGCCTCATGACCGCACCGTGGACGTGACCATCCGTCGCATCCGCAAGCACTTCGAAAGCCACCCGGAAACCCCGGAAATCATCGCCACCATTCACGGCGAAGGTTACCGCTTCTGCGGTGCACTGAACGATCATTGATCGCCGGAACCCGGATCAAAAAAAGGCTGCCTCAGGGCAGCCTTTTTTGTTGCTTCACACCGGTCAGGCGCGTTCGGTCAGGTAGTGTTTGAGGCTGTTCAGATCCGCATCGAGGTGCTCGCGGATTGACTCAAACCACTGGCGATGCTCTCCCTGCCAACGCGGCTCGTCGCCGCACTGCAGCGCCTGGGACAACTCCTGGATGCGTTTCAGGCCCACCGAGCCTGCCGCCCCTTTCAGCTTGTGCGCTTCAGAAAGCACCTGCTCCTTGTCGCCGCTCTCCAGCCCACGGGCGATCGCGTCCACGTACTCTGGCGCCATCTGTTCAAACACCACAACCGACTTAAGCAAGGTGGCGGCGCCAATGGCGGCGCAATACTGATCGAGGGTTACGGTATCCAAATGCTCGTGAGCGTTTGCGGTCATGGGGTTCTCCACTGTCCGGAGTGATAAACGAATGCAGGCCCAAACTACCATGAGCAGCCGAGGGTCACAACACGGGCGTTTTGTCGTCACTTTACAGGTTAATCAATGGTATCCTGCCGTCCAAAATCGATAACCTTCAAGTCGTTGTGGGAAGATGCGAGCTGTCACCTTAGCTGTACTGGGTGCGCTGACCTGCGCTCAAGCCGTTCAGGCCCGGGAAGTCCCGCTGGCCGCCAATCAGATCCAGACCTTCACCCTGTTCAGCCAAGGACATCAGCTGGAGCAGCCGATCGTGGTTTACCGCCACGGTCAGCGCACCCTGGTGCCGTTGCAGGCGCTCAGCGCCGCGCTGGGGCTGGAGATCCAGGTCAATCCGAACACCGCCAGCGCCAACGGCTGGCTCGCCGGAGAGAACGCCAACTTCATACTGGATCTCAGCCAGGATGAAGCGCGGCGTGGCTTCGAGCGGTTCGAGCTGGACCCGGCGCGCCCCTGGGGCCGGGACAGTGCGGATCTCTACCTGGACGCGGAGCTGCTTCAGCAGCTGCTGCCGCTGACCCTGAGCTTCAACGGCCCCGCCAGCCGCCTGTCGGTCAACAGCCCCTATCCGCTACCTGCGGTACAGCGTCTTGAACAGCAGCAGGCGCAGATGGCCCAGTTGGGCCTGCAACACCGCTTCCACAGCGCCGGCTTTGACCCCATCCACCCCCACACCTACGAAGACCTTTCCGAGCCCATGGTGTTTGCCTATGGCAGCGCCGCCGTGCTGGGCAAGGAGATGCTGACCGAGGACTACCGCTTCGGGCTGCTCTCCACCGGTGACGTGCTGGGGCAGAGTTACGAGTTCAACTACACCAAGCTGGCGAACGAGCGCAGCGAATACCGCCTGCGCTTCTCCCGTGACCTGGACGACGTCAGCGACGCACTGCCGCTCAGCCTGGGGCGCTACCAGGCCGGTGACATCAGTTACCTGGGGGACAACCTGTTGTCCGGGGCCAGCGAAGGCCTGGGCTTCCAGCTCAGCAACCTCGCCACCCCGAAAAGCAACCGCTTCGGCACCACGGCCCTGGAGGGCAACGCCCCGCCGGACTGGCAGGTCCACCTCTACCGCAATGGCGTACTGCTGGCCTTCACCGAAGCGGACAACGCGGGACGCTACCGCTTCCTTGACGTGCCGCTGCTCAACGGCGCCAACGTGTTCGAGATCCACCTCTACGGCAACCACGGTGAACACCAGATGCGCCGGGAAACCATCCAGGCCGGCCAGCACGTCGGCAAGGGTGAGGTGGGCTTCAACGCCATGTACATCGACAACACCCGCTTTATCTTCAACGACCTGCGTCCGGAAGAGGAAGCGGAGCTGGGCGCCCGTCGCCAGATGACCGTAAGGGCGGACTACGGCATCACCAACGCCATCAGTGCCGGTATGAGTTACCACACCCAGCAGCTGGCCTACGACGACTGGGGCCGCATCGAACTGGATGAGCGCCATTACGTCGGCGCCAACGTCTCGGCAGACCTGTTCGGCAGCAGCTGGTTGCTGGAAGGCCTGCGGGACGACGAGGGCAACAACGCCTACATGGCGGGCTGGACACGACGCCTGGGCGACAACCACCACCTGCGGGTGGACCACCGCTACAACGGCGAGATGCGCACCGACCGCATCGACCAGCAGGAGCGGGCGCTGAAGCGGGAAACCGAGGCCTGGCTCGAGGGGCAGACCTGGCGCCTGGGTGGCTGGCAATACGCCTTCGGGGCCGCCAAGTACGCGCCCCAGGACGGGGGGGAAGCGTTCTCCGTCTACCAGAACCGCCTCTCCAGCCAGGTGGGCCCGGTCAACTTCAGCCACACCTACCGTTACGACACCCAATATCTGGGCCGCCTGGAGCGTCAGAGCGGGGAACTGCTGTTCAGCACCAGCGGTTACGACTGGAGCCTGTCCGGCAGCGCCCATTACCAGTTTGGCCAGGGGGTGGACGAGCTGGAAACCCGCTTACGCTGGCGCCCCATGTACGGCTTCTATAACCAGACCTCGCTCTGGTACCTGAACCCGCAGGAGCGCAAGAGCCGCGTCGGCATCGGCCATGAGGTGGCGTACCGTTATCGCTGGTTTACCCTAGGCCTGCAGGGCGGTGTCGACACCCGCGGCAACTGGCAGGTCAACACCACCGCCACCCTGGCGCTCCGGCCGCTGCGCGCCGCCGGCCTGCTCACCGA
>CAZWED010000360.1:0-3106 GCA_964632645.1 uncultured Ferrimonas sp.
GGAAACCCTGGTTGAGAAGCGAACCGGCAACATGATGCAGCCGCAGCTGGCCGCCAAGATTGAGAAGAGCACCCGCAAGCAGTTCCCGGACGGCATCTCCGCCCACGGCACTGACGCCCTGCGCTTCACCCTGGCAGCCATGGCCTCCACCGGCCGTGACATCAACTGGGACATGAACCGCCTGGAAGGCTACCGCAACTTTGCCAACAAACTGTGGAACGCCAGCCGCTACGTGCTGATGAACACCGAAGAGCAGGATTGCGGCAAAGACGGCGGCGAGATGGAGCTGAGCCTGGCGGACCGCTGGATCCTGGCCCGCTTCAACGACACCGTGAAGCAGCTGCGCGACGCCATGAACGGCTACCGTTTCGACATCGCCGCCAACATCGCGTACGAGTTCACCTGGAACCAGTTCTGTGACTGGTACCTGGAGCTGACCAAGCCGGTACTGCAGAACGGCAGCGAAGCCCAGCAGCGTGGCACCCGCCACACCCTGCTGACCGTACTGGAAGGCCTGCTGCGCCTGATGCACCCGCTGATGCCTTACATCACCGAGGAGATCTGGCAGACCGTGGCGCCGATGATCGGCAAAGGTGGCGACACCATCATGCTGATGCCCTACCCGGAGTTTGACGAAGCGCTGGTGGACGAGTCCGCCAAGGCAGAGCTGGAGTGGATTAAGCACTTTATCGTTGCCGTGCGTAACGTCCGTGGCGAGCTGAATGTCGGCCCGTCCAAGGCGCTCAACGTGCTGCTGAAGAACGCCGGTGAGCAGGAACTGGCCCGCATCGACGCGAACCGCATCATGCTGACCCGCCTGGCCAACCTGGCGTCCATCGAGGTGCTGGAGGGCGAAGCCCCGATGTCCACCACCCAGATCATCGGTGAGATGGAGCTGCTGATCCCGATGGCCGGCCTGATCGACGTTGAAGCGGAACTGGCCCGCATCGACAAGCAGATCGCCAAGCTGGCCCAGGACGCCGACCGCGTTGAGAAGAAACTCTCCAACGAAGGCTTCCTGGCCAAGGCTCCGGAAGCGGTGGTTGCCAAGGAGCAAGCCAAGCTGGATGAAGCCAAGCGCGACATCGCCAAGCTGGAAGAGCAGAAGACTCAGCTCAAAGCGCTGTAATCTGCAACGCTGAACAATAACGCCGTCCCAATGGGGCGGCGTTTTTTTTGTGCCCGCGTTGTGCCTGCACTGTGTTGTGGCGGAGCGTTATGGCAGCAGGCCCGCTAAACGCCCACAAAAAAGCCGCCCTCAGGCGGCTTTGCTCTGTGTGAGGCGACTTACCCCAGCGACAGGATGCTGTCCCGGTACAGGGTCAGCAGGCGCGGCTCATCCACCGCCACGCACACCTGCTGGGCCGGGTGGGGGCTGAACTCGTCATCGGGGTAACAGAAGGGGTCCACCTTTTGCAGGGTCATGCCGATGGCCGGGCCGTCGCACACCACGCGCACCGGGCCGGGGCGGGTGGTGAACAGGGTGGGGTCGATCACGTACGCCACCGCGGACGGGTCATGCACATGGCAGCCATCCAGCCCCAGCTTGTCGGAGTAGAACGCCAGGTAAAAACGGCTGACCTCGTGGATAAAGGCCCCGGCTTTGCCGCCGTCCGCCTTCAACTCATCCAGATAGGCGCCGCTGAAGAAGGCCTCATGGGTGGCATCCAGCCCGACGATGGTGACGCGCCAGGGCGCGGTGAACACGCGGTCCGCCGCATCCGGGTCATCATGGATGTTGGCCTCGGCGAAGGGCGCCACGTTGCCGTGGTGGCCGTTGGTGCCGAACGCGCCGCCCATGACTACCACCTGCTTCACCTTGTGGGCGATGCCGGGGTCATGGGCCAGGGCCAGCGCCAGATTGGTGAGCGGGCCGACCGCCACCAGAGTGATCTCGCCGGGCTGCTCGTTGATGCTGTCACAGATGTAGCGGTAGGCAGGCCGCTCATCGATGTCGATGGGGGTATCGGCGGGGGCGACGACGCTTCCCATGGCGTGTTCGCCATGCACCACTGTGGTGGGGCCGTTGGGGCTGCGACGCAGCGGGCCGGCGGCGCCCTTAACCACGGTAGCGCCCATGCCGAACTTCCGGTTCAGGAAGCAGGCATTGCGGGTGCAGTCCTCAATGGTGCCGTTGCCAAACACCGTGGTGATGGCTTTCAGGTGAATGGCAGGGTGGGCATGGGCCAGCAGCAGCGCCATGGCGTCATCGATGCCGGGGTCGGTATCGAAAATGATGGTCTCGGCCATCTTCGTCTCTCTTCCAAGTAAGGGGGTGACAAGTATGGCAGAGAGGCGCAGGGCTTATCCATGAGGCGCGTCCCAGTCAGGTAACCCTATGATGTTGAATCGTTAACTTTCCCTTGGGGCCACCAGGGTGGCAAAGCTCCAGCGATAGCCGTCCAGGTCCAGTGCGGTGTAGATGCGATCACCCCAGAACATGTCACTGACGGGCTGCATGATGGTGGCCCCCGCCTCCTGCGCCTGCTCAAAGTGGGCGTCCACATCGGGGCAGTAGAGATACAGCCCCATGCCCTGATCGTGGCCGCTGCTGGCGGGGCTCTTTGCCTCGCTGCCCCAGCTGCCCTCGATGCCCAGCATGATGCGGGCGTCTTCGAAAACCATCTCCCCATGCAGCACCACGCCGTCTTCCACCAGTGGCTCACCCGCCCGCTCAAATCCAAAGGCCGTCTGGTAGAAATCCATCGCCTGGCTGACGTTTTTCACCATCAGGTAGGGCATCAGGGTCGGGACATCGTCCGGTTTGTACTGGGTCATGAGCGGTTTCCAACAGGGGCTGTCTCCAAGGCATAGACCCGGAGCGGGCGCACAGCAAGCGATGCGCAATAGGGAGACGGGATGTGGGCCCGCTTGTGGGAACCGCGTGGTGGCCAGGAGGTGGAGGGCCCGACAGTGTGACCACCTCCGAAGGCCAGAAAGACCGCAGAAAAGGGGTCAGTTCAAAGCGCTGGGAAATTGAGCAAATGGGAAACCCGAGGCAGGACAGATGGATGACACTGTCGGGAGGCTTGAGTATACTCCCATGCCGTAGCGGTGCTGACGCTCGTCACACCATCCAAAAATGGCCCCTTAGCTCAGTTGGTTA
>CAZWED010000361.1:0-3100 GCA_964632645.1 uncultured Ferrimonas sp.
GAGGCGCTGCTGGCGTCCGCGGTGGAACATCAGGTGCTGTCTCAGGAGCAGGCCGATGGGGTGCTGAACGCCCACTTGCTGTGCCGTCAGGCCATTGATGTGGACGAGTTCGAATCCTTGTGACGTGAACGCCGAACAAAACACCGCCAATCGTGGCGGTGTTTTTGTATCTGGACCAAGATACGCGATGCAACCCACATTCTGTCGGGTGGATCATGGCAAAATGAGTGAGATGTGGTTTTTGCGCAACGCCGCTCATACGGACGGGTCGAGGCCAGATCACAAAACCGATACTTGGCCGTGTAATTGACGCTAAGTGTATGACAAATAAGTATTCAGCCATGTTGCTGCTGCTATTGACGATGTGCCAATAGCGAGTATCATCGAATCACAATCCGACACAGCCAACCGCAAGTGGATAGAGAGGCTTCACTGTGATCAACGTGTTATTAGTTGACGACCATGCCTTGGTGCGCACCGGGATCAGTCGCATCCTGGAAGACGAACGAGGGATTAAGGTGGTCGGCGAGGCCGAAGATGGCGAACAGGCTGTGGCCTGGTGCCGGAAGCACGATTGCGACGTGATCCTCATGGACATGAGCATGCCGGGCATTGGTGGCCTGGAAGCCACCCGCAAGATCCTGCGTTACAACCCGGATGCCCGAATCATCATTCTGACCGTGTACACCGAAGAGCCGATCCCGTCCAAGGTGATGGCGGCTGGGGCAGCGGGATTCCTCACCAAGAATGCGCCGCCGGCGGACATGGTCCAGGCCATTCGTGTTGTCTCCTCCGGCCAGCGTTACATCGCGCCGGAAATCGCTCAACAGATGGCGTTGAAGCCCTTTAATCCAGAGAAGAACCCCTTTGACGATTTGTCGGAGCGGGAACTTCAGATCACCATGATGGTGACTTCGGGCCAGAAGGTTTCCGAGATCTCGGAGCAGCTCAACCTGAGCCCGAAAACCGTCAACAGCTACCGCTATCGCCTGTTTGAAAAGCTCAAGATCAGCGGCGACGTGGAGCTGACCCGTCTGGCGATCCGTTATGGTATGGTGGACTCAGAGAAGATCTGAACCCCGTAAACCATGCCATCTGACACCTTTGACGCCCGGGCGTTTCTGCGCTCGGTCACCAGTGAGCCCGGTGTGTACTGCATGTACGACGCACCGGGCGGCACTGTCCTTTATGTAGGTAAGGCGAAAGACCTCAAGAAGCGCCTGAGCTCCTACTTCCGGACCAACCTGCCCAGCACCAAGACCCGCGCACTGGTGGCCCAGATCGGCCACATTGAAGTGACGGTCACCCATACCGAAACCGAAGCGCTGATCCTCGAGCACGACTGCATCAAGCAGTACATGCCGCGATACAACGTGCTGCTGCGGGACGACAAATCCTACCCCTACATTTTCCTGTCCGATCATCGCCACCCCAGGCTGGCGTTTCATCGGGGCGCCAAACGGGCCAAAGGCCACTATTTTGGGCCTTACCCCAATGGCGGCGCGGTCAGGGAAAGTCTGCACCTGATGCAGAAACTGTTTCCCATTCGCCAGTGCGAGGATGGCTTCTACCGCAATCGCAGCCGGCCCTGCCTGCAGTACCAGCTCAAACGCTGCAGCGGTCCGTGTACCGGCATGATCAGCGATGAGGAGTACAGCCAACAGGTGAAGATGGCCCGTCTCTTTCTGCAGGGGCAGAGCCAGGCGGTGATCGGCCAGCTGGCGGAGAAGATGGAGCAGGCCAGCGTGGCGCTTGAGTTTGAGAAGGCCGCCCAGTACCGGGATCAGATCCAGGCGTTAAGAACCGTACAGGAACAGCAAGGGGTTCAGGGCCACCAGGCCGACCTGGACGTTATCGGCGTGCACCTTGAAGGCGGCATGGCCTGCTGCCACCTGCTGTTTGTGCGGCAGGGCAAAATCCTCGGCAGCCGGAGCTACTTTCCCAAGGTTCCCCGGGACACCGACATCGACGAGCTGGTCAGCAGCTTCCTGCTGCAGTTCTATCTCGGGGGCGGCGAAGAGCGGCACATCCCCCGGGAGATCGTGCTGAACGTCTCCTGTGACGATCTGCCCGCGCTGGAAGCGATGCTCAATGAACGAGGGCAGGGCAGGGTCGCCATCAAAACCCGGGTTCGGGGTGAACGGGCCCAGTTTCAACGCCTGGCGGAAACCAACGCCCGCAGCGCGCTCGGCTCCCGCATTGCCCACAAGAGCACGGTGGCGGAACGGTTCCGGCAACTGGCGGAGGCGCTGGAACTGGACACTCCGATCCGCCGGATGGAGTGCTTCGACATCAGCCACACCATGGGCGAGAAGACCGTGGCGTCCTGCGTTGTGTTCAACGCCGAGGGGCCGGCCAAACCGGAGTACCGTCGCTACAACATCAGTGGCATTACCCCCGGTGATGACTATGCGGCGATGGCACAAGCCCTGAAACGGCGCTATGAAAAGGTAACGGAAGCGGACAACCTGCCCGACATCCTGTTTATTGACGGCGGCAAGGGGCAACTGACCCAGGCGGAGGCCGTCATGGAGGCCGCGTTGGCGCAGACCGGACTGCCCCAGCCCCTGATGGTGGGGGTGGCCAAGGGGGAAAGTCGGAAACCGGGTCTGGAAACGCTTATCCTTGGTTTTACCCGGGAGGTGATCCACCTGCCTGCGGACGCCCCGGCCCTGCACCTGATCCAGCACATCCGGGACGAGGCCCACCGCTTTGCCATTAGCGGCCACCGCGCCGCGCGCGGCAAGGCCCGGGGGCAATCGGTACTGGAATCGATCCCCGGCGTTGGGGCCAAGCGACGACAGCAATTGCTGAAATTTCTTGGCGGAATGCAAGAGCTTAAGAAGGCCAGTGTGGCCGAGTTGGCAAAAGTGCCGGGGATCAGCCCACAACTGGCACAAAAGATTTATGATGCATTGCGAATGTAAGGCCAAATACGGCATGATTGCCCCCCTGCACACCTGCCGGGAACGATATGAAGCTTAATATCCCAAACATCCTCACCCTTATCCGACTGGTGATGATCCCCGTCTTCATCGCGCTGTACTACGTTCCCTGGAAGTGGTCCTATCTGGTGGCGGCGGGGCTGTTCGTGTTGGCG
>CAZWED010000362.1:0-3095 GCA_964632645.1 uncultured Ferrimonas sp.
GCGTCACAGCCCACCAGCAGGCCTCCGGGGAAGCTCATCTTGGGCAGTGAGTTCAGCCCCCCCTTGGTGATGGCCCGTGCCCCATAGGCGATGCGCTCCCCACCCTGAAGATGCCGGGCAATCACCGGGTGGGTCTTAAAGCGCTGGAACTCCTCAAACGGAGTGAGGTTGGGGTTGTCGTAGTTCAGGTCAACGATAAGGCCGACCAGAACCTGATTGTTGTCGCCGTGGTAGAGGTAGCTGCCGCCGGAGGCGCCATGCTCTGCCAGCGGCCAGCCGGCGCTGTGCAGCACCTTGCCTGGTTGGGTCGCCCCCTCCGGCAACTGCCAGATCTCCTTAAAGCCCAGCCCGTAATGCTGGGGGCTGCGGCCCTCATCCAGCCGGAAGCGGGCGATCAGCCGCTTACCCAGATGGCCGCGACACCCCTCGGCGAACAGGGTGTAACGGGCCCGCAGCGCCATGCCCGGCATGTAGCCATCCTTTTCGCTGCCGTCCTGGGCTACGCCCATATCACCGGTGATCACACCGGCAATGACGCCGTTCTCTTCAATCAGTTCGGCCGCGGCAAAGCCGGGGTAGATCTCCACACCCAACCCTTCGGCCTGCTCCGCCAGCCAGCGGCACAGATTGCCCAGGCTGATGATGTAGTTACCGGGATTGTGCATGGTCTTGGGGGTCAGCCAGTTGGGGAGTTGTCGCCCCCCTTTGGCATCCAGCAACCAGATCTCGTCCTCGGTCACCGGCGTGGTCAGCGGGGCGCCCTGCTCGCGCCACTCCGGCAAAAGCTCATCCAGGGCGCGGGTTTCAAACACCGCCCCGGAGAGAATGTGGGCCCCCACTTCCGACCCCTTCTCTACCACGCAGACATTGAGATCCGCGTTCAGCTGTTTCAGGCGGATGGCGGCAGACAGGCCCGCCGGACCGGCTCCCACCACCAGGACGTCAAATTCCATCGACTCGCGTTCCATCACTCTTCCTCGTCCGATACTCGGCTGGCGCTTACGTTTACGTTATCGTCAGCTTACTGAAAAAGTGACCAAGTTCACAGAGGGGAGGGGCGGAACGGTGAGAGAGGTAGCCATTCGGGAGGCAAATTAGGCAGGATCCCTTCACCGTAGCCGGTGAAAATGTGATCCCATCTGATTGTCGTAGCCGCTGGCTATACTTTACACTGCAAGCAGTTGTGAACCGAGCCCGTCGGCGCCTAAGTCCAGCAAGGGATATGGTAGGCGGGCCGTGGCAAAAGGCCACCGGGGTAGATTGAGAAAGTTAATCTGCCTTCCTCTTATTTAGGAAAGGTGACACATGCAAGAGCTCCAGGACCGATTTGGCCGCAGCTTTCCTTATCTGCGCCTGTCGATCACCGACGCCTGCAATTTTAAATGCCAGTATTGTCTGCCTAACGGCTATCACCCTGACGGCAAACCCCGTTTTATGACGCTGGATGAGATCCGGCGGGTTTTGCATGCCTTCTCGACCGTGGGGATGCGCAAAGTGCGGATCACCGGCGGCGAGCCCACGCTGCGCAAAGACTTCGAGCAGGTGTTGGCGATCGCCGCCAGCACCCCCGGCGTGGAAACCATCGCCACCACCACCAATGGCTATCGCCTGGCCGAGCATGCCCGGGCCTGGCGCCAGGCGGGGCTGTCCCAGGTGAACGTCTCCGTCGACAGTCTCGACCCGGCGCAGTTTCAGCGCATTACCGGAGACAGCCGGTTTGACCTGGTGATGAAGGGGATCGACGCCGCGCTGAGCGAGGGCTACCAGAAGGTCAAAATCAACGTGGTGCTGCTGAAGGAGCTCAACGGCAGTGAGCTGCCGCGCTTCCTCGATTTCATCCGAACCCATCCGGTTGACCTGCGGTTTATCGAGCTGATGGAAACCGGCCTGCACCACGATTATTTCAAAGCCCAACACCTGTCCGGCACGGTGATCCAGCATCAGCTGGAGCGCCAGGGCTGGCGGTTGGATCCGCGGGGCCCCAATGACGGCCCGGCCCTGAACTACAGCCATCCGGATTACGCCGGACGCATCGGCCTGATCATGCCGTACGCCAAGGACTTCTGCGCCAGTTGCAACCGCTTGCGGGTTTCCGCCATCGGCAAGTTGCATCTCTGTCTGTTCACCGAAGCCGGCATCGAGCTTCGGGATCTGCTCGGCAGCGACGATCAGCAGGAGGCGCTGGTGGCAAGACTGCACGCCGCCCTCGGGCAGAAACACCAAACCCATTACCTCCACGAGGGGGACGCCGGTGCCACGCCGCACCTGGCCTCCATCGGCGGATAATTACAAAGCGAAGCACAGAGACACCATTTATGGGACACCTTTCTCAAGCCAACTTTATCCCCCTGAATATCGCCGTTCTGACCCTGTCAGACACCCGCGACTGGGACACCGACAAGTCCGGTCAATACCTGGCGGAGAACCTTCAGGAAGCGGGCCACAAGCTGGTGGATCGCCGAATCGTCAAAGACGACAAGTACACCATCCGTGCCGTACTGTCCGAGTGGATCGCCTCCGACAAGGTGCAGGTGATCATCACCACCGGCGGCACCGGTTTTACCGACCGTGACTCCACGCCGGAGGCGGTCGCACCGCTGTTCGACAAAGCCATCGAAGGTTTTGGTGAGTTGTTCCGCCACATCACTTACCAGGAGCTGGGCACCAGCACCGTGCAGTCCCGCGCGATCGCTGGCATGGCCAACAAAACCGCCATCTTCTGCCTGCCGGGCTCCACCGGGGCCTGCCGCACCGGCTGGACCAAAATCCTGAAAGAGCAGCTGGACGCCACACACCGTCCCTGCAACTTCGTGACCCACCTGAAAGTGGTGGAGGCGCAGGCATGAGCGGTTTCACTCACATCAATGCCCAGGGCGATGCCCACATGGTGGACGTCACCGAGAAATCGGTGACCGAGCGCGAAGCCCGCGCCGAAGCCACCATCGTAATGGCGCCGGAAACCCTGGCGATGATCATGGAAGGCCGCCATCACAAGGGCGACGTGTTCGCCACCGCCCGCATTGCCGGCATCATGGCCGCCAAGAAAACTTCCGATCTGATCCCCCTGTGTCACCCGCTGATGCTGACCAAGGTGG
>CAZWED010000363.1:0-3093 GCA_964632645.1 uncultured Ferrimonas sp.
GGACCAGGCCGCGCAGGAGGTGGACAGCGCCGCCCAGGGCATTCGCCGTCTCAATGATCAGGTGCAGAGTGCCGCCACTGTGGTCAGCGAGCTGCGGAGCAATTCGGAGCAGATTGGCGAGGTGCTGAACGTGATCCGAACCATCGCAGAGCAGACCAACCTGCTGGCGCTTAATGCCGCCATTGAAGCGGCCCGGGCCGGTGAGCAGGGGCGGGGTTTTGCCGTGGTGGCCGATGAAGTGCGCACCCTGGCGTCACGTACCCAGGACTCCACCGCCAACATCCAGCAGATCATCGCCCAGCTGCAAAACGCCAGTGAAGCGGCCCAGCAGGCGATGCAGGAGAGTTGCGAGGAGGCCGCCTCCAGCGCTGCCATCAGTGCCAAGATCAGCGATGCCCTGGCGCAGGCCAACGGTGCCGTCGGGGAGATCCAGGGACAGATCCAGGAGATCAGTGCCGCCATCACCCAGCAGGCCACCGTGGCCGAGGAGATCGACGCCAAGGTGATCCGGGTGCGTGAGCTGTCCGACGTCACCACTGCCGCGTCTGAAGCGCTGGAAGGTGCGGTGGGCGAGATGACCTCCTCGTCCCGCGAGATCGGTGTACAGCTGGATCAGTTCAAGATCTGAACCCACCATGGATAGGGCCAACGGGGAGCTTTGCGCTCCCCGTTGTGTTTTTCACGGGAAACTCAGGGACGGTTTCTTTTGCTCGGACACCTCGCTAACGTCTTATCTCGGAATCAGAGTGAAGAGAATCGGAATGCCTATTCGAGCGTTGATGTTGTTCGCCTTACTGATGGTCTCGGCGGGGGCAGAGGCATTTCAGGGCACCACGTTTCGTCATAAGGATTGGTATCTGGCCTGCGACAACACCGGCACCTGTCGGGCGTCCGGATACTCACCGGAGATGGCGGACAATCCGGTAGCGGTGATGCTCACCCGTCTGGCCGGTCCGGCCACAGCCCTTACTGGCCGGGTCTATTTTGGGGAGTTAAGTCCGATTGCGGCCCTTCAAGCCGGTGGCCCCCGACTGTTCATTGATGGCCTGGAGCACGGTGCGCTGCCCCCGCTGGAGGAGGAAAACGCCGTGGCGAAGTATGCCTTGACGGCCACCCAGGTTCAGGCCCTGTTGGCGGTGGTGAAAACCGATGCTGTCATCGAGCTTGGTGACGGCCAGCACAACTGGCGGTTATCGGGCGCGGGGGCCACCGCCGTCTTTCGCAAGATGGACGAGTACCAACATCGTTTGCACACGCCTTCCGCCGTCGTGGTTAAAGGCACACAGCCAGAGTCGCGGGCAAAGGCGGCCAGGGATAAGCCGGTCATATTCAATCGAACGGTTGAAGGCAAAAGTGGCGACCTCGCCCCTGATTCAGCCGACTACACCAGGTTGCTGTCGCAGTTCCGGCAAAGCACGGAAGCGGATCGGGACGCCTGTCCCGAGCTTTTTCGCTCCGAGGCGCCGGAGGTGTTTGCGGTGGAGTTGGGCTTCGGCTATCGCTTGTTTTCCTCGATGTGCTGGATGGGAGCATACAACTGGGACATGGAGTATTGGTTGGAGCGCAAAGGCGACGTTCGCCGGTTATCCGACCTGTCAGGGGATTACGAAGGCAATGGTGAAGTGGTGGCAATGCACCTTGGGAGGGGGATCGGCGATTGTCGTTTTGTGACCTCTTGGGTATTCGATGGCAGCGACATGGTGAAATCCGGCAACTACGGCACCGGCCTGTGCCGAAACATTGAGCTCGGGGGGATTGACCCGATGCCTACCTTTGTCAGTCAGGTTGAAGTGGTGCCTGATCTGAATCGTCTCTCCCTAAGCCATTGGGGCGAGTATTCCAGTACCAACCAAATCGTCTGGGACCCGGCCCATGTCCCTTTCCTGTCCGGTTTTTTTGGTGAACTGAAGCCCTTTGCCAAAGGCAGTTACTTTTGGCACGACGGGCTGGTTGTCGCGCAGATCCGTGACGGATTAGGTGGGCCACCGGATGCGATCCGAAAACTGGATGAAAACACCTTATTGGCGAGCGCATGCCGTCTTCACAGCTGCTTCGAAAAAGCGGCGATGGTTGTCAATCTTGAGACCAAACAGGCGATGTTTGCCCTCATCCATTATCTCGACAACGGGGATGGCCGAATGACCGTCTATTACCGCGATCGCGGGTTTCGGGCGCGACATGCCACGGCCTTGATTGAGTGGGCATCCCCTTATCTCAGGGACCCTGAGCCAGATTGGTACAGGCTGGAGCCCTGAGGCCAGGTTCACCGGTTTTCTTTTCGGGGGGCACTGAAGTATCGAAGGCATATCACCGGAGTGAACCACGATATTGCAGTGGCAAGCCAAAGGTTCTCTGACGCTTATCCGCTGTCGGGTTTTCGATAAAAACGCGGCAATTGCACATCAACCCCCACCCGACGATCAGGGCATCTTGCCCACCCGCTTCATCAAGCATTTAGGATAGACACATCAAATGGCTTACAACTCAGAACAGCTTGAACTTCAGGCTCCAAAGCCTCCTCAAGGCTTTCTGCGCCAAGTGTTGACTAAAGGTCAAAACTTCGGCTTTAGCAAAGCCAACGCCAGTATTGCGATCTCGCTAGCGAAAGAAACCAAACCGTCTTCGATGAAGACTTTCGAAGAAAATAACGACAAGCCGATGTTTTGGAATGAAAAGACATTAACTTGTGAAACTTTATCAGCTTGGTCACAGATATATTTATTTGTCGTGGGAATGACAAAAGGAGCATTGTTGATTTGGTTTTTGCCACTTGCTTATTTGTTGGAGTTGGCAGCACTTGTTTTTGGCGAAGGAGGGTGGGAACTAAGAGGACCCTTTTTCTATGACCTAACACTTTATGGTTTATTTCCTTGCTTGCTTATCTATGGGCATTTTAGATTGGTTAATTCAGGATGTTTGTTTTTAGTCCCTTTCCTAAAAAGTAAGATTCTTTTCGAGTTGAATAGACAAACTGGTATGGTCACTTTGTTCAAAAAACGCAATAAGAAGCGTTTTGAGCATCCATTTATCGAATTTGATTGCGTCCTTATCTCTGCTCCTTCTCCACAAGGGCATCTAAACTACAACTTAGTA
>CAZWED010000364.1:0-3053 GCA_964632645.1 uncultured Ferrimonas sp.
TCTTTGGTGCCACCGTGACTCTGCTGAACGTGGAAACCGATCAGGAGGTGACTTACCGCATCGTGGGTGACGACGAAGCCAACCTGAAAGAGGGGCTGATCTCCGTCAACTCTCCCATCGCCCGCGCGATGATCGGTAAGGAGCTGGACGATGTGCTGGTGGTGAAGGCGCCCTCCGGCGACATCGAATACGAAGTGGTCGAGGTGCAGTACCTCTGATCCCTGAGGCCACAAAAAAGCCGCCCTCGGGGGCGGCTTTTTTGATGGCTTACCGTGCTTTAGGGAGCTCGATTTTCGAGTCCTTGCCAGGACGGTACAGCACCTGGATGTGGCCAATTACCTGAACCTCGGTGGCTCCGGTTTCGCGAACGATGGCGTCCATGATGGCACGCTTCATTTCGCGGTCTTCACTGGCGGCTTTCACCTTGATCAGCTCGTGGTGATCCAGCGCCTGTTCGATCTCGGCCAGAACCCCTTCGGTCAGGCCATTGGCGCCAAGCAGCACGACCGGACGCAGAGAATGGGCCAGCCCTTTCAGGTACTGCTTTTGCTTGTTGGTCAGTTGAGTCATCAGGCACTCTTTTTGACGTGGTGGACTTGAAAAGCGCGTATTCTAACGCCATCTATAGCCTATTACTAATGGTAGCGGTCGTAAAAGGGCCGCTTGCCTGGATTACTCGGAGATGTTCCCGGCGGCATGACAAAGAAAAAACACAGTGCCAGTTCCAAACGCTGGTTGACCGAGCACTTTGACGACCAGTACGTAAAGAAAGCTCAGAAACAGGGGCTTCGCTCCCGGGCGGTGTTCAAGCTGGAGGAGATCCAGGGCAAAGACCGCCTCCTTAAGGCGGGCATGAAAGTGGTCGATCTCGGTGCGGCCCCCGGTGGCTGGTCCCAGTACGCGGTGGAGCAGGTCGGGCAGTCCGGCATGGTGATCGCGTGTGACATTTTGCCGATGGACCCAATCGCCGGCGTCGATTTCCTGCAGGGGGATTTCCGCGAAGAGGCGGTACTCAATGCCTTGCTGACCCACATCGGTGACGACAAGGTGGACGTGGTGATGTCCGACATGGCCCCCAACTTCTCCGGTGCCGGTGCGGTGGACCAACCCCGCGCCATGTACCTGGTGGAGCTGGCCTTTGACATGTGTCACCAGGTATTGAAGAAGAACGGCGCGTTTGTCGTGAAGGTGTTTCAGGGCGAAGGCTTTGATCAATACCTCCAGGAAGTCCGTTCCTGCTTTACTAACGTAAAGATCCGTAAACCCGACAGCTCGCGGGCCCGTTCGCGAGAGGTCTACATTGTGGCAAGCGGTTACAAAGGGTAAGCTAGCCCAGATAAACCAAGGAATATGCGAGGTCCCATACCTTGAGTGACATGGCAAAGAATTTGATCCTGTGGCTGGTGATTGCCGTGGTGCTGATGACGGTTTTCCAGGGGTATTCCCCCTCGTCCCGCACCAACAATGCCATGGATTACGGCACCTTCATCAGTGCCATCAATGACGGGCAGGTCGGCTCCGTTGAGTTTCAGCCTGATGGCACCACCATCAAGGGCCAGACTCGCGGTGGCGAAAAGTTCGTTACCTACATGCCTATCTATGACGAAGATCTGATCAACGACCTGTACAAACAGAATGTGCAGATCAAGAGCCTGCCGCCGGAGCAACCGAGCGTGCTGGCACAGATCTTCATCTCCTGGTTCCCCATGCTTCTGTTGATCGGGGTGTGGATCTTCTTTATGCGTCAGATGCAGGGCGGCGGCGGTAAGGGCGCGATGTCCTTCGGTAAGAGCAAAGCCCGCCTGATGAGCGAAGACCAGATCAAAACCACCTTCGCCGACGTTGCCGGCTGTGACGAGGCCAAAGAAGAGGTGGCGGAGCTGGTGGACTACCTGCGTGACCCGAGCAAGTTCCAGAAGCTGGGCGGTAAGATCCCCACCGGCGTACTGATGGTGGGCCCGCCGGGTACCGGTAAAACCCTGCTTGCCAAGGCCATCGCCGGCGAAGCCAAAGTGCCCTTCTTCACCATCTCCGGCTCCGACTTCGTTGAGATGTTCGTGGGTGTGGGGGCGTCCCGTGTCCGTGACATGTTTGACCAGGCCAAGAAGTCTGCCCCCTGCATCATCTTTATTGACGAGATTGACGCTGTGGGTCGCCAGCGTGGCGCCGGCCTGGGTGGCGGTCACGATGAACGTGAGCAAACCCTGAACCAGATGCTGGTTGAGATGGACGGTTTTGAAGGCAACGAAGGCATCATCGTGATTGCGGCCACCAACCGTCCCGACGTACTGGACCCGGCCCTGCTGCGTCCCGGCCGTTTCGACCGTCAGGTGACCGTCGGTCTGCCGGACGTGCGTGGCCGTGAGCAGATCCTCAAGGTGCACATGCGCAAAGTGCCCCTGGCCGAAGGCGTCGACGCAGCGGTGATCGCGCGTGGTACGCCGGGCTTCTCCGGTGCGGACCTTGCCAACCTGGTGAACGAAGCCGCACTGTTTGCTGCCCGCTCCTCCAAGCGCCTGGTGGCGATGGAAGAGTTTGAGAAAGCCAAGGACAAGATCATGATGGGTGCCGAGCGCCGCTCCATGGTGATGTCCGAGGATGAGAAGAAGATGACCGCCTACCATGAGGCTGGCCACGCCATCGTGGGCCGCATGGTGCCGGAGCACGATCCGGTCTACAAGGTGTCCATCATTCCCCGCGGCCGTGCCCTGGGTGTCACCATGTACCTGCCTGAGCAGGACCGCTGGAGCCACTCCAAGCAGCACCTCGAGTCGATGATCTCCAGCCTGTATGGCGGTCGCATCGCCGAGCAGCTGATCTACGGCGACGACAAGGTGACCACCGGTGCCTCCAACGACATCGAGCGGGCCACCGAGATCGCCCGTAAGATGGTTACCCAGTGGGGTCTGTCCGAAAAGCTGGGCCCGATGAACTACGCCGAAGAGGATGGTGAGGTATTTCTTGGCCGCTCCATGGCCAAGGCCAGCCACATGTCCGACGAAACGGCGAAGATGATCGACGAAGAGGTGAAGGACTTCATCGACCGCAACTAC
>CAZWED010000365.1:0-3046 GCA_964632645.1 uncultured Ferrimonas sp.
CTTTTTTTATCGGTTCACTTCATCGTGCCGGCAGTACGGTGCTGCGCACTTCGCCGAAGCCGATGCGCGCAGCGCCCGGTTTTTCGCACACCGCTTTCATGATGATGGTGTCGCCATCTTGCAGGAAGGTGCGGGTTTCTCCGCCGGGCAGGGTCAGGGGCGTTTTGCCGCCGCGGCTCAGCTCCAGCAGGGAGCCCGCCTCGTCGTGGTTTGGCCCCGACTGCGTGCCGGAGCCAAACAGGTCGCCCGGTCTCAGGTTGCAGCCGTTGACGGTGTGGTGGGTCACCATCTGGGCGATGGTCCAGTAGGAGTCGCGGAAGTTGGAGCGGGACAGGCGCGCCGGCTCGGCCATGGCGGGCGTCTGGATCAGGCACTCCAGCTGCATGTCCACCGCACCGCCGGTGCCATTGGCTGCCGAGGTCAGGTAGGGCAAAGGCTGCGGGTCACCCTCGGGACGGGTAAAGGCGGCACGGTATGGGGCCAGGGCCTCCAGCGTCACGATCCAGGGGGACAGGGTGGAGGCAAAGCTTTTGGACAGGAAGGGCCCCAGGGGCTGGTATTCCCAGGCCTGAATGTCACGGGCGGACCAGTCGTTGAGCAGGCACAGGCCAAATACGTGGTGCTCCGCCTGTTCGATGTCGATGGGCTCACCCAGGGCGTTGCCCTGGCCGATGACGATCCCCACTTCCAGCTCGTAATCCAGCCGCTGACAGGGGCCAAAGCTCGGCTCGGCCGCGTCCGGCGCCTTCAGCTGCCCCTTGGGACGATGGAACGCCTGGCCGGACACCCCAATGGAGGAGGCTCGCCCGTGGTAACCGATGGGCACCCATTTGTAGTTGGGGAGCAGCGGGTTGTCGGGGCGGAACAGCGAACCGACCGCTGTGGCGTGGTGAATGGAGGTGTAGAAATCGGTGTAGTCACCGATGGTCATCGCCAGGTCGTACTCCAGCTCCGCCAGCGGGATAAGGCATTCCGCCAGCGCCCCCTGCTCCACCGCGCCCTGGCGCAGAGCGCGGGACAGGGCCAAACGCAGCGCCGACCAGGCGGCGGGGCCTTGCGCCATAAAGGCGTTCAGTTTCGGCTGCGCCGCCAGCGCCACCAGTTCGGCGATCTCGCCGCCAAACACCTGCGCGTCTCTGACGGCAGCCAGGTCGAGGGCGACGTCACCAATGGCAACGGCTCCGCCAAACGGCGCGTTGCTGCCGCGGCGACGCACGCTGGCGAAAGGCAGGTTCTGAATCGGGAAATCGCAACCCGGGCGATTGGCGCTGTCGACCCAGCTGGTCAGGGCCAGATCGTGGGTTTCGTTCAATGTATGCATGGTGGTTCCCTTTCTGTTGAGCGTCTTAGCGCTCTCCATTGAAATGCTTGGTCAGTCCGTTCCAGCACCGTTGATAATCCGGCTGCCGCAGCTCGGTGTCCAGTGCAAAACGGGTCGGCTCGATGACGTAACGGGATTCGAGCATAAAGGCCAGGGTGTTCTCATAGCGCTGGGGGGCCAGCTCGGCACGGCTGGCCTTGTCGAACACCTCCGCTTCCGGGCCGTGGGGCGTCATGGCGTTGTGCAGGCTGATGCCGCCGGGCACAAAGCCAGTTTCCTTGGCGTCATACACCCCCTCAATCAGCCCCATAAATTCGCTCATGATGTTGCGGTGGTACCAGGGCGGCCGGAAGGTGTGCTCCGCCACCATCCAGCGCGGCGGGAAGATCACAAAGTCGGCGTTGGCCCAACCCTCGGTATCGCTGGGGCTGGTCAGTACCGTAAAGATGGAGGGGTCGGGGTGGTCGAAGCTGACCGTGTTCATCACGTTGAACCGGGCCAGGTCGTATTTGTAGGGGGCGCTGTTGCCGGTCCAGGCCACGACATCCAGCGGCGAGTGGTCCAGGGGGGCGGTAAACAGGCCGCCGCAGAATTTGGCCAGCAACTCATGCGGGCCATCCCGATCCTCGAACCAGGCCACCGGGTACTGGAAGTCGCGGTCATTGGCGTAGCCGTTGGCGCCGACCGGCCCCCGCTCGGGCAGGATAAAGGGGGCACCGTAGTTCTCACACAGGTAGCCGCGGATCGGCCCGCCCACCGGTGTGATGCGGAACTTGACGCCGCGGGGGATCACCAGAATTTCCCCTGCAGTCACCTGCAGGATGCCCAGCTCCGTCTCCGCCCGCATCGTCCCCAGCTGGGGAATGAACAGCAACTCGCCGTCGGCGTTGTAAAACACCCGGTTGCCCATGTCGCGATTGGCCCGGTAAACGTGGATCCCCATGCCCAGCTGGGCCTTGGCGTCACCATTGAGGGCCATGGTAACCAGGCCATCGATAAAGTCGGTGGGGGCGTCCGGCAGGGGCAGCGGGTCCCAGCGCATCGGGTTGGGCGGCGTCGGCACCGCCTGCGGGGCCGTTTTCCACATTTCGTGATGCAGCGGGACAAACTCGCCCATCGCCACCGAGGGGCGCAGCCGGTACATCCAGGTACGGCGGTTGGCGGCACGGGGGGCGGTAAAGGCGGTTGAGGTCAGCTGCTCGGCATACAGGTTGTAAGGGCAGCACTGTGGGCTGAACTGTCCGACCGGTAACGCCCCGGTCAGGGCTTCGGTTTCATGCTCATTGCCAAAACCGTGGAGGTATCGCAACTCGGCCATCGCCATCATCCTTGAAACTAGTTTCAGATGAAACCAACTTAGAAGACGGCGGCTCCGGGAACAAGAGGCCGGCGCAGCAAGAGCCGGCAACAAAGCGTAAAATCAGCATGACAGGGCAGCAAAAAGGGCGCCGCAGCGCCCTTTGTCAGGTTCAGTGTTCCCGGGTTTTGTGGAACTCGATGTCCGGGTAACGCTCCTGGGTGAGGTTGAGGTTCACCATGGTGGGCGCGATGTAGGTAAGGTTGTCACCGCCATCCAGCGCCAGGTTGGTGGAGGCCTTACGGCGGAACTCGTTCAGTTTCTTGGCGTCGCTGCACTCCACCCAACGGGCCGTGGCCACGTTGATCGGTTCGTACACCGCTTCCACCTTGTACTCGGACTTCAGGCGGGCCACCACCACATCAAAC
>CAZWED010000366.1:0-3030 GCA_964632645.1 uncultured Ferrimonas sp.
ACCGACTCGGTGATCGCTGTGGTGTCCTGACCCACGGACACGCGCAGCGGGCCACCGACAAAGTTGCCACTGGCGTCGGTCTGGTGGGCCTGCTTGAGTTCGATGGTCAACCCGCTGATGGCGTTATCCAGGGTGTTGGACGCGGAGCGGATCTCAATCGGGTTGGTCTCCCCCATCAGCACGATGGCGTCCTGGGCCTTGGCCATCTCGTTCAGGGACGCCGTGATGTCGGCGCCATTGTGGGACACGGAGATGGCATTGCCTTCGCCGGTTTCCGCCCCGGTCAGCACCAGATGGACCTTATCGCCGCTCTGCACCAGGGAAGCCTGAACACCGGGGTTGAGCTCGGAATTGTTGATGGCGTCGCGCAACTCGTTAAGGTTGCCGTAATCGGCCATGTTGAGGCTCAGGGTTTCGCCGCCAACGCTCAGCGAGATGTCACCGGCGGGCAGCGGCCCGTCAATGGCATCAAATTCCCAGGAGAGCTGATGGGCACTGGCCAGTTGCTTGACGTAAAACGCGTAGTCCCCGGTTGCCGCATCGCTGCCGGCGGTAATGTTGGCGATGCCCTCATCGGAGACTTCAACGCCTTTCTGGCTGAACGCGCCGTCGCTGATCTCCTTCATGCTGCTGCTGAAGCTGTTGAGTTTTGTCTCAATCGCTTTGTAGGCGGCCAGCTGAGCTTCAAACTGCTTCTTCTGAATGCTGTAGAGCTGGTCCTTTGAGGCGCGTTCCGCCTGCACCAGCATGTAAGCCATATCCGCGGGATTGATACCGGAACCGATCATACTCTCTCCTTTTGCCGACACTAATTTTCAATTCTGCAAACTTAGTGCCAACCCACAACGTCTTTTATTATCAATGTTTTAGAAACGATTTTTCGCGGCTGCCTGCCCCGATACTTCCGGCTGTTTCGGAGGGGAAGGAAAGGGTTCTTCCGCCTGGCAGACCGACGCTCCTGGCTGATATAGGCGGCGAAAAGTGTGGGGGACTTGAATGGCCGGCGCCGCCTGCTCAATGCGCAGCCTTCCCCGGCAGGGAAGGGGTAAAACGGACACCGAAGGGAGCGTAACCCAGTCCCCGGTCACTGACCCATCGCGCATCAGCAACCGGGGCACAACCCGCTCAGGAGAACAGCTCGATCAATTCGTATTCGAAATAGTCGGCCAGGCCGATGTAGTCCTCTCGGGTCATGCAGCGCAGCAGTTCCGGAAACAGGATCTGGGCCTGTTGCACCCGTTCGGCCTGGAGTTCTGGTAGGTGTGACACCAAACGGGGCATCATCCCGGCGATCTGGCGGTTGGCGTCAAACACGGCACCGGCACGAAGCTGCCCGCCGATGCGTTTAAGGTCCTTGATCAGTACGTTACGCTTCATGCTGCCCACTCCCCGGCGGTTACCGTCCCTGCGATTTTTGCCCCGATGGTGCTGACATTGATAAAGCCCACCTGAGGATGACGGCGGATGTAGTCCTCCAGCGAGCGCAGGTACATCGCCATGTTCGGTTCGGTCGCCACCGGTTCACCGTTACTGGCGGTCACCCGGTAGCGGGTGTGTTTGGCCGAGGCGCCCAGTTCACCGTCGGCATAACCGGTGTGGGTCTGCCCGTTGGGATAAGCGAAATCGCAGCCGATCAGCTCCACTTCGGTCACCCCCATCTTCACCGCCAGATCCACCG
Source organism: uncultured Ferrimonas sp. (assembly GCA_964632645.1). Taxonomy (GTDB): domain Bacteria; phylum Pseudomonadota; class Gammaproteobacteria; order Enterobacterales; family Shewanellaceae; genus Ferrimonas. The sequence goes on from CAZWED010000366.1 coordinate 1,679, forward strand.
CACTGTGGGTCACGCTGCCGCTGTTGAACAGGCGGCCGCATTTGGCCTGGCTGGCCAGCTTGTCGTAGCTGCGGCTCTCCCAGACCGCAGCAATCCGCGTCCCGGGCCAGCGTTCCAGCACCGCGCGCTCCGCGCAGGGGAAGTACACCAGCGGAATGGGCGGCACCCGGTCAACCTGCAGGTGCTCTGCCGTGATATTGGCGTCCACCGTGACCACGTAGTCGGGCACGATGCCCGCATCCAACAAGGGTTTCAGCGCCGTATCCACGGCAATCACAACGGCGTTGTGGCGGGTCGAGGCAAGGCGTTGATAGGCAAACTGCAGTGACGGGCCGGTGGCCACCACCATGGCACGGGACGGGCCATTGCGGGCGGCCCGATGAAACAGGGTTGCCACATCGATGTCGCTGCGGATCAACGGCAACAATGCTCTGAAACGCTGCTGTACCGAAGGATTGGAGGCACTGTGGACCCGGTTTATCTTCGATTCGTTCATCCACCACAGCAGGCGATCCCGCAGGCCTTCACACGCCGGTCCGGCGAGGAACACTTCTGCAGGCTGGCAGGTTAACGGCGCCTGCAGACGCCGGTCCGGGTCATACACCAGCGTCACTCTCGGGTCCGCCAGCCAACTGGTTTGCTCGGAGTTGGCGAGCACAAAGCGAAACAGTCCGGGATTCAGTATCACCACGGTCAGGCGCTGCAGCGCATTGCGGCGCAACAGGTGGTTTTGAATGTCACCGAGGCCCGTGCCAAACAGGGTGGCTTGTCGTGCCGACGTGGGGACCTTATCGGCCTGCACCGCCGCATCGGCAATGCGGTCGTGACGGCTGGTCAACTGAATGCCGTCAAGCGCGATGGTGGGCTGCATCCCCTGGACGAGCTGAATCGAGGCAGAGAGATCCGGCGCCTGCTCAATCACGGAAGTGAGTTCGGGCCAGCGCTGGCGGATCACGGCCAGGTTGTCCCGAAGCGTCGAAGCGGTGTGTACATCAGTCATAGCGAAGGGTCTTATGGTCGAAACTGGAGGCGATATAGCAACGCCAATGCCAACTGTTGGGTTCTTAAAAACCAATGACTTAGGTTCTTAATGGTGGTCATCTCCGGGAAAACTTCCGGATGGCGGGAAACCCGGCTTCCGCCTTCTCAACGAAAAAGGGAGCCCTGAGGCTCCCTTTTCAATCCGCTGGGGACTGGCTGTCTTACAGCAGACCCATTACCAGGCCGCCCATCTGGTTGGACTGGGCCAGGATGTTGGTGCCGGCCTGAACCAGCAGCTGGTTCTTGGTCATGTTGGCGGTCTCAACAGCGAAGTCGGTATCCATGATGCGGCCCTTGGCCGCTTCAGTGTT
>CAZWED010000367.1:0-3028 GCA_964632645.1 uncultured Ferrimonas sp.
TACGAAACGGGCGAGGGCACGGTGAGACAGATAAGTCATGGGACCCACCAGCAGTACCATCAGGATCAGAGGCCAGAAGCCTTCCAGACCGGCACGGATGGGTAGGAACAATACGCCGGCACCAACAGCGGTACCGAACATGGACAGGGACCAGGTCAGGTCCTGCTTGGTAAAGCCCGACTTGGCAGCAGTCGGAGTGGCGGTTGCAGTGTTGTGGTTCTGCATTTGAAATCACCTATGAGTGTTCGAGTTAGCGGGGGCAAGAATAGGGATTTCCGCAGCCAAAAATGTGATCGTGATCACCCCGCAAAACAGCCTGAGTGACCAACTTCACAAATCCGATCCAAAGTGAACTTTTTTCAAGGATTGGTAAGACCATTTTACCTTGATATTCATCACTGTGAGCATTTTTCACTGTGATTTTGCTCACGAACCAGATCAACCCTCTACAACATCAGTGATTTACCAGCCGTTTACGCTGATGAAACTTTACTACAACAACAGCAACCGAATGCCTAACAATGCCAAAAATGCGGCAAAAGCCCGCTGCAAAATGTGACCGGGCAATGTCATGGCCAAAGAAGCGCCAACCCGAACAAACTGGGTGCTCGCCACCACGATGCCAAAAAACGCCGGCAAATAGACGTAACCCAGGCTCCACTCGGGCAGATCAGGCTGTCCCCAGCCACTGATCAGGTAGCTGATGGTGCCGGACAGGGCGATGGGAAAGGAGAGCGTGGCAGAAACGCCGACCGCCTTGGTGATCGGCAGCGAGCACCAGCGCAGAAAGGGCACGCTGATGGTGGCGCCACCGATGCCGAACATCGAGGAGATGGTGCCAATCACCCCCCCTGCCATTGCCAGTCCCGGGGTGGAGGGCAGCCCGCGATCCGGGTGAGGTTTCAGGGCAAACCACATCTGCGTGGCCACCAGCAGTAAAAACAGCGCAAACAGGCGTTCCAGCAACGCCCCGGGGAGCAGCGAGGCGACCGAGCCACCGGCGAAGGACCCCACAATCACCCAGGGCACAAAGCGCTTCACGATGGCCCAGTCCACATTGCCCCGTTTGGCGTGCGCACGGATGCCGCTGCTGGAGGTCACCACGATGGTGGCCAGCGAGGTGCCGATCGCCAGGTGAATCACCACGTCCGGGGCGACGCCCAGCCAGGGCAGTACCGTCAGTAACACCGGCACAATCACCAGCCCCCCGCCGATCCCGAACAGGCCGGAGAGGATCCCGGCAAACGCACCTAGCCCAAGGTAAATCAATATGGTCAACAACATAACGGCTCACACCCGCGACGAATTTTTCGGCCATTGTCGCAATGCCCGTGGCAAAATAACACCCTACATGCGTTACTCCGGAGCCTTCATGTCCAACGCCGTTGTCGCCATTGCGTCCCACAATCCCGTAAAAATCCGCGCGGCGGAACAGGCCCTGTCGCAGAGCTTTGCCGACCGCCAATGGCTGAGCCGTCCCCATGCCGTGCCGTCCGGCGTCGCCGACCAGCCCATGACCGAAGCGGAAACCCGGGACGGCGCGCTGAATCGACTGGCCAACCTGAAAGCGATGGAACCCCGGGCCGATTACTTTGTGGCCTTTGAAGGGGGCTACGATAGGTTGGATGGCATCCCCTGTACCTTCGCTTACGTGGCCGTGTGCGATGGCCGCCGTACTCTGGTGGGCCGCAGTGCCGCCCTGCCCCTGCCAACCCGCATCGCCCGGCGACTGGAGGCGGGCGAGGAACTGGGGCCGGTCATGGACGAGGAGTTCCAGCAGCACAACATCAAGCAGCGTGGCGGTGCCATCGGCATCCTCACCGGTGGGCTGCAGGACCGGGCCGGGATCTACCACGACACCCTGCTCCTGCTGTTGGCCCCCTACCGCTATCCCGAGCTCTATCCGCAATGTGATAAGGAGTGATCACCATGCAGATGAACCGACTGCCACACAGTGACCTGACCGTCAGCGCGCTGGGTCTGGGCACCATGACCTTCGGCGAACAGAACACGCCCCAGGAAGCCTTCGACCAGATCGACCGCGCGCACGGAGCCGGGATCAACCTGCTCGACGCCGCCGAGATGTATCCGGTGCCGCCGCGCCCCGAAACCCAGGGGCTGACCGAGGCGATCATCGGCGACTACCTGAGCCTGCGCGGCAACCGCAACCAGTGGGTCATCGCCACCAAAGTGGCCGCCCCCGGCGGCCCCTGCGACGGCCTGCGTCCCAATATGGCCCTCGACCGCCGCAACCTGTTTGCCGCCTGCGATGCCTCTTTGTCGCGATTAGGGGTGGAGTGCATCGACCTCTACCAGATCCACTGGCCCCATCGTCATACCAACTTCTTTGGACAACTGGGCTACGAGGCCGCCGAGCGGGAAACCATCACGCCGATCCTGGAGACCCTGACCGCACTGGACGATTTGGTGCGTGCCGGCAAGATCCGCCACTTCGGCCTCTCCAATGAAACCCCCTGGGGGGCGATGCAGTACCTTCATCTGTCGGACAAGCATGGCCTGCCCCGCCCCATCACCATCCAGAACCCCTACAATCTGCTCAACCGCAGCTTCGAGGTGGGGCTGGCGGAGATCGCCCATCGGGAAGCCCTGCCACTGCTGGCCTATTCACCGATGGCTTTTGGCGTGCTTTCAGGCAAATACGCCGGTGGCGCCCGACCGGAAGGCGCCCGTCTGACCCGCTTTGAGCGCTTTAAGCGTTACACCGGGCCCCGGGCCGACGCCGCCATTGACGACTTCCTGGCGCTGGCGCAGCAGGCCAACCTGAGCCCGGCGCAGCTGGCGCTGGCTTTTGTCCGCACCCGCCCCTTTACCGCCAGCACCCTGATTGGCGCCACCACCCTGAATCAGCTGGAAGAGAACCTGGCCAGCGTGGATGTGGCCTGGAGCGACGAGTTGGAAACGGCCCTTCAGGCCCTGGGTGAGCGGCACCGCTATCCCTGCCCCTGAGTCTTGCAACCGGTTGGCGCAGCCCGAAATCTAAACGGGGCCTGAGTGCAACCACTCAGGC
>CAZWED010000368.1:0-2999 GCA_964632645.1 uncultured Ferrimonas sp.
CCGCTTTGCCCCGTCGACAGGGAGCGCATTATAGGGCGCGATTTCCTGCCGGCAATAGTTTTTTATAAAAAAAGACGCGTTAGGGCGTTTTTTGCCCTTAACGCGTCTTTTTTCCACATGTTGTCTAATTTAAGCGCTACATACTGCTGATAAAGCGGGATTCGGTCTGGGTTTTCAGTAAGCCATCGGCGCTGCTTAATTCAAAAATGATCTCCGTCATCGGCTTTTTCAGGTGGAACGGATCCACCGCCACGCTGATCGGCAGCGTATACACCTCACCGGCGGCAACCGTTACGGTCTGATCACCGCTCCAGCGATATTGCGGCAGACCACTGACCGCCAGGGTGAACTGCTGCTCCTGCTCGGTCTTATTCAGCAGACGCAGGGTGTAGACATTCTCAACCAATCCGTCCCGGGTTTCCCGATAGAGCTGGTTACGGTCGCGCAGCACGTCGATCTGCACCGGTGCCAGCGTCATCAGGGTATAGATGAAGCCCACGACCATGACGCCCAGCACGGCTCCGTAGCCGAGCAGCTTGGGCCGGGCCACTTTGGATTCGCCCCCCGCCAGCTGACGCTCAGTGGTGTAGCTGATCAATCCCTTGTCGTACCCCATCTTGGCCATGACGTCGTCACAGGTATCAATACAGGCGCCGCAGTTGATGCACTCGTATTGCAGGCCGTTACGGATGTCGATGCCGGTCGGGCACACCTGAACGCAGAGGCTGCAATCGATGCAGTCCCCCAGCCCCATGGCTTTGGGATCCTGTTTACGTCCCCGGGGACCACGGGTTTCGCCGCGCCGCGCATCGTAGCCAACGATAAAGGTGTCGCTGTCGAACATGGCGGACTGGAAGCGGGCATAGGGGCACATGTGCAGGCACATGATCTCCCGCATCCAGCCGGCATTGCCGTAGGTGCAGAAGGTAAAGAACAGCGCCCAGAAATAGATGCCCCCCGGAGCCTGCCCGGTAAAGAAGTCCTGGTACAGCTCCCGACTGGGATAGAAATAGGAGAGGAAGGTGAGGGCGGTGACCAGCGCAATAAGGATCCAGGCACTGTGCTTGGCGGTTTTGCGCCAGAGCTTATTCCAGTCCCACGGGGCCTGATCGAGCTTTATCCGCTTGTTTCGCGGCCCCTCTATCTTCTCCTCGAACCAAATGAAGATGAAGGTCCATACCGACTGAGGGCACATGTAGCCACACCAGACCCGCCCTAAGAAGGTGGTGAAGAAGAACAGGGCGAACGCCGCAATCATAAACAGCAGCGCCAGCAGGATCAGATCCTGGGGCCAGATGGTCAGCCCGAAGACATAAAATTTGCGGTGGGCCAGGTCAAACAGGACCGCCTGTCGATCCCCCCAGGGTAACCAGGGCAGCAGCAGGAACAGCGCCATCATGACCCACCCCATGCGCCGACGCAGTTGCGACCAGACACCGTCCGTTTTCCGGACGTAGATGCGGTTTCGTGGATTGCCCCGCGCTGCGGCACTCTGCCTGGCCGGCTGGACGGTGATGGGTTGTCCCTCGGTGGCGGGGGACTTTTTGGACTGCTGATCCATAGGACTGCCTGACTCCTCACGTCTATGGGGCACACCCTAACAAGATCGCAACACCGCAAGGGTGACCCTGATCACGGATGATACTAAAAACTCGATCCGGTCGGGTATCCCCATTCTCCCGGCCATAAGAAAAGGCGCCCAGAGGCGCCTTTTCGTTTGCGACTGCCGACTTACTCTACGGTCACCGACTTGGCCAGGTTGCGGGGCTGGTCGACATCGGTTCCCTTGATCAGCGCCACGTAGTAGGAGAGCAGCTGCAGGGGCAGGGTGTAGATGATCGGGGCGATAAACTCGTCACAGTGGGGGACCGGGATCACCTTCATGGTGTCGTCACTTTCGAAGTGGGCATCAACGTCAGCAAACACGTACATCAGGCCACCACGGGCGCGCACCTCTTCCACATTGGACTTCAGCTTTTCCAGCAGCTCGTTGTTCGGCGCCACCACGATCACCGGCATGTCGGCGTCGATCAGGGCCAACGGGCCGTGCTTCAGCTCGCCGGACGCGTACGCTTCCGCATGGATGTAGGAGATCTCCTTCAGCTTCAACGCCCCCTCCATCGCGATGGGGTACTGATCGCCACGACCAAGGAACAGGGCGTGGTGCTTATCGGCAAAGTCTTCCGCCAGCGCTTCGATGGCATCATTCAGGCTCAGTACCTGCTCCACCTTGCTCGGCAGCGCCTGCAGGGCAGCAATCAGCTGGCCCACTGACGCTTCGCTCATGCCGTTGTGGATGCCGATGGCTCCGGTCAGCATCAACAGGGCCGCCAGCTGCACGGTAAACGCCTTAGTGGAAGCCACGCCGATCTCGGCGCCCGCTTTCATCATGTACGCCATGTCAGACTCACGCACCAGGGAGGAACCGGGTACGTTGCAGATGGTCAGGCTGGCCATGTAGCCCATCTCCTTGGCGAGGCGCAGCGCTGCCAGGGTATCGGCGGTTTCACCGGACTGGGAGATGGTCACCAGCAAGCTGTTGGGGAACACGTGGGATTTGCGGTAGCGGAACTCGGACGCGATCTCGACGTTGCAGGACACCCCGGCATGCTGCTCCAGCCAGTAGCGCGCCACCATACCGGCGTGATAGCTGGTACCACAGGCGATGATCTGCACGTGTTGCACCTTGGCCAGCAGCTCGGCAGCGTTGTCGCCAAAGGCATCCAGCGCCACTTTGCCACCGCTCAGCCGCCCTTCAAGCGTGCGTTGCAGCGCCGTCGGTTGCTCGTGGATCTCCTTCATCATGTAGTGACGATAGTGGCCCTTATCCCCCGCATCGTGGCTGACTTCCGATTCCCGGATCTCCCGCTCGACCGGGTCACCGTTCAGGTCAAAAATCGCCACTGAACGACGGGTGATTTCCGCCACGTCGCCCTCTTCCAAAAACGCAAAGCGGCGGGTCACCGGCAACAGAGCCAGGTGGTCGGAAGCGATAAAGT
>CAZWED010000369.1:0-2992 GCA_964632645.1 uncultured Ferrimonas sp.
TGCCCCATGGCGCCGGCCCAGGAGCCACGCATGGCATCGGCACTGATGTGGCCCTGGTCAAGGATGGTCATGGCTGCAAAGAACTGCTCTTTAAAGAACGCTTCACGGCGCCCTTCGTAGGCCAGCGAGGCGGTGGTGCTCAGCACCGGATAGTTGCCGGTATAGCTGCCAAAGTTGGTTTCAAGCCCCCACAGCGCCACGATAAAGCGGGGCTGCACGCCATAGGCCTTTCCGATCTCTTCCAGCAGCGTCTGGTGCTCTTTAAACAGCTTGCGCGCTTTGTCCACTTTCCACTGGGGCACCGCCTGCGGCAGGTAGGTGTCCAGGGTTTTCTTAAACTCCGGCTGGTTGCGATCTTCCGAGATGGCGCGTTTAAACAACTTGATGTCGGTAAACGCTTCGTCGATGGTCGCCTGACGATAGCCCTTTTCCGTCGCTTCCTGTTTCAGCGCACTGACGTAATCTCTGAATCCGTCGGCATCCACTGCCGAAGCGCTGGCACTGACACCCATCAGTACCGCCAAAATTGCCCGTTTCCACATAGACAGGACCTCCTTGTTATCAGTCTTGTAATCCCAGACCACGACGATGCGCCTTGAGCAGATCTTCCGTCGGAGGAGGCAGTTGCAGGTAGTACCCCTTGTCGGCCAGTTCCTGGGTCACCTTCGCCAGGTCGGCATTGGCCAGCTGTTTGATCTTGGCCATCGGCAAAATCATCACGAACTGCGGAGTGCCAAACACCTCCATCAACGGCTGGGGCACTTTGGAGAAGTCGTCCCGCTTAGGCAAGTACAGGTAGGTATCGGCCTTGCGACTGCTCTTGTAAATGGCACAAATCATCATATTTTTAGGCAATTCATTCTGTTGCTTGTTGCGTAAATCGCAGCGCTCACTATACCATGCGCCCCCAAGAAAAGAATCCGTTACTGGCTAGCGATTCGCCAGTCCGCCCAGCTGTTTGAGGCGTGCATGCATTCCCCCGTCATCGAATTCAAAGGTGGCAGTTTTACCCTGTCCACACTCCGGCTTTGTGGCCGTACCCTGGCTCAACTGAACGCTGCCCTGACGCAGCACATTGAACGCGCTCCCGCCCTGTTTGCCCGCATGCCGGTCATCCTCGATATCGAGGGTCTGGACCCGACATTGCCTTTGGCGGACGTGGTGGCGCTGGTGCGCGACCATCAGCTGCTGCCTATGGCCGTCAGCCGGGCCCAGCCCACTCACAAAGCGGAGTTGGCGGGGCTGGATCTGCCCTGCCTTGAGCATAAGGCACAAAAGGCCCACCACCGGTTGCCGCCCCTGATCATCGACAAGCCGGTTCGCTCCGGCCAGCAGATCTACGCCAAGGAGCGTGACCTGATTGTGCTCAGCGCGGTCAGCGCCGGGGCGGAGCTGATGGCCGATGGCGACATCCAGGTCTACGGCCCGATGCGGGGCCGCGCCTTTGCCGGGGCAACCGGTGATCCCAGCGCCTACCTCATCAGTCACAACTTCCAACCAGAGCTGATCGCTCTGGCCGGTCACTATCAAACGGTTGAACCCAGTCATCCCCACTGGGGCGAGCCGGTACTTGTCCAGTTGCAGGGCACCGCACTGACGTGCCACCCCCTGTCACGACCCTAGGAGAACTCATGTCCCGAGTCATCGTCGTTACTTCCGGTAAAGGGGGAGTGGGCAAAACCACCTCCTCCGCCGCCATCGGCATGGGCCTGGCCCTTGCCGGCCACCGCACCGTCATCATCGATTTCGACATCGGCCTGCGCAACCTTGACCTGGTGATGGGCTGCGAACGCCGCGTGGTTTACGACTTCGTCAACGTCATCAATGGCGAAGCCACCCTCAATCAGGCTCTGATTAAGGATAAACGTTGCGACAACCTCTATGTCCTGCCAGCGTCCCAGACCCGCGACAAGGACGCGCTGACCCGCGAAGGCGTGGAAACCATCCTCGGCCAGCTGCGCGAGCGCTTTGATTTCATTCTGTGTGACAGCCCGGCGGGCATTGAACACGGCGCGATGATGGCGCTCTACTTTGCCGATGAGGCGATCGTCACCACCAACCCGGAGATCTCCTCCGTACGGGATTCCGACCGCATCCTGGGCATGCTGCAAAGCCGCTCCCTGCGCGCGGAGCAGGCACTGGAACCGGTGAAGGAGCATCTGCTGCTGTGCCGCTACAACCCCGCCCGGGTGGACAGCGGTGAGATGCTGAGCCTGGCCGACGTGGAGGAGATCCTGGCGATCCCGCTGCTGGGCGTCATTCCCGAGTCTCCGGCGGTACTGAAAGCGTCCAACTCCGGCAATCCGGTGATCCTCGACAGCGAATCGGATGCCGGTCAGGCGTACCAGGACACCGTCGCCCGCCTGCTGGGCGAAGAGCGTCCCCTGCGCTTTACCGAAGAGAAAAAGGGCTGGTTCAAGAAGCTGTTCGGAGGCTGAGATGGGATTTATGGAGTATTTCCGTAAGGGTCAGGACAAAGACAGCGCCGACACCGCCAAAGAGCGACTGAAAGTGATCGTGGCGCACCAGCGCCTGCACCGTAACGGCCCGGATTACCTGCCGGAGCTTCAGCGTGAGCTGATGGCGGTGCTGAGCCGCTATGTGCCCACCGACGACATCGTGATCGCCCTCGACCACGAGGACGACCTGGATGTGCTGGAGCTGAACGTGCCCCTGCCGCCCAAGTGACACAAAAAAGCCCGCTGACGCGGGCTTTTTCTTGCGCATGAAGGTGGCCCAGTCTCAGGCGGCCTGCTCTTCGCGCAGTGCCCGACGCAGGATCTTACCGACGTTGGTCTTCGGCAGTTCATCGCGGAACTCGATCAGCTTAGGCACCTTGTAGCCGGTCAGGTGCTTGCGACAATGGGCCATCAGGGCCTCTTCGGTCAGGCGCGGGTCTTTGCGCACCACAAAGATCTTCACCACTTCGCCGGAGATCTCGTTGGGCACGCCAACCGCCGCCACTTCTTCCACTTTCTCGTGCATCGCCACA
>CAZWED010000370.1:0-2990 GCA_964632645.1 uncultured Ferrimonas sp.
CACCTATAAAGCCCTGAAGGGGATCTACCACCCCAATGTGGAACAGGTGCTCGATTTTGGCGAGATGGGCAAGAAAGAAGCGCTCTACATCACCCGCGCCTGGGTGGAAGGGGCCTCCCTGCGGGATCGCCAGGAGCAGATACGGGTGGGGCAACCGGGCCGCTGGTTTTCCCAGCTGCTGACCGCGTTGCACTACCTGCACAGCCAGCAGATTTTTCATGGCGCCATCTGTCCCGCCAACCTCATCTGTCAGGAGGAGCGTGCGGTGCTGGTGAACTTCGGCGTTGGCCTGGATGTGGCGGCCAGCGGGTACGCCCGCCGGTACGCCGACCCCGAATTGTGGTGCAACGAAGGCGCGGCGGAGCAGGACCTGTTTGGCCTGGTGGCGAGTTTCGTCGACGTGTTGGCGCCCTCAGGGGCCTGTCGGGACCGGGCGGAACTGCTCACCGCACTGGATGGCTTCTCTTCTGAGCTGATGCCGGAGGGGTTACGGCGCTTGTGCCGCAAAGTGCTGAATTTCGAGTTCGAGAGGCGGGATGGCGAGGACTACCTGAGCCAGTTTGGCTGGTGTGACTGGCCGGAGCGTCCGGCGGGCGTGACCCCGCCGGAGCTGCTGAACGCCTGATTCAGATGCAGCGGGCGGGTTTGGGCAGGCCCGCGATCTTGGTGGCCTGCTTGGCAGGGCCCTTGGGGAACAGCGTGTACAGGTACTTGCTGTTGCCCTTATCTTCACCCAGCTTCTGGCCAATGGCCTTAACCAGCACGCGAATGGCCGGACTGGTATTGAATTCCAGGTAAAAGTCCCGCACAAAGTTCACCACTTCCCAGTGCGCATCGGTCAGTTCGATGCCTTCCTGTTCCGCCAGGATGGGCGCCATGCCCGGTTCCCACTGGCTGGCGTCCAGCAGATAGCCCTGTTTGTCGGTGGCGATGTCGTTGCCGTTGTAATTCATGGTTACCACGCTTGCACGTTGTCGTGTTGAAGGGTCAATGCCACAAACCCGGGATAGTCCACCAGGGTGGCTGAGAGCTCAAGGGAGAGGCCGCGCGCTTTCAGGTCCTCCTCCAGCACATAGAGGGTGTAGCCGGATAAGACCTCGGCAAAGCGCGCCTGCGACGCCACGGCGACCGCATCCTGATACAGCAGAACGCTGCTGCCGGGGGCCAGGTAAGTCAGGGTCTCCGCCAGGGCGGCAGGCGAGGGGGCCAGCTGGCTTAAAGTGTGGAGTACGCTCAAAACGTCAGTACCTGTTGGCTGTGGTTGAGGCATTGGGCGACCTCGGCCGGTGTGGCGAGGGTCACCTGCAGAATAAGATCTTCCGGCGTCAGGCCGCGCTCCGACAGGGCGGTTTCGCACACCAGTACGGTTTCCACGTCATACAGGGGCAGAGCTTTGAACGTGGCAATGTAGTCCTTGCTCTCGATGATGCCGGGCTGTTGATCCCGTCGTAACTGGTACACGCCGTCGCCGACAAACACCGCGGCACAGCACTGATCATAACTGGCGGACAGGAGAAGCAGGTCCAGCCCTTCACGGCCTTTGGCGCTGCCGTGGGGAGCGTGACGGAATACCACCGCCAGATCCGGTTTGATTGCGTCCATCATCTACCCAAATTGCACCGTTCGGTCGGCCGTTGCGGCCGCTGTGACATACTCACCGAGCCCGCCAAGCGTCATGTTGGCCGACAGGTTGGCCACGTCCAGCCCGGCATCTTCGGCCGCTTCCACATCGATGATGCCCCGCCGCAGGCCGGCAGAAACACAACTGACCAACGCCACCCCGCGTTGATGCAGCTTGTCCCAGCGTTCGGCGAGGTTCAGCTCGTCGCTGGCCGGGCAAAGCAGGCGCGAGGCGTTCTGCACCCCGTCCTGATAGAAAAAGACCTGGCGCACCTGGTGGCCAGCGTCCAGCGCCGCCTCGGCAAAGCGCAACGCGGAATAGGCGTGCTGACTGCCGTAGGCGGGGCCGTTAACGAAAATCACAAATTGGCTCATAGCATGAAAAAAGGCCCCGTTAAGGGGCCTGATTGTAACGGATCACGTTCGTTTAGTCGTCGCTCATGCCGAGCAGGCTCAGCAGGCTGACAAAGATGTTGTACAGGGACACGAACAGGGTCACGGTGGCGTTGATGTAGTTGCGCTCGCCGCCATGAATGATGGCGCTGGTCTGCATCAGGATGGCACCGGACGAGAACAGGATAAACAGCGCGGACAGCACCATGTGCAGGGGCTGAATGCTGAAGAACAGGTTCGCCACGAACAGGCCCAGAATCACCCAGAAGCCTGCCTGCATCATGCCGCCGAGGAAGGACATGTCCTTACCGGAGATCAGCACATAGGCGGACAGACCGAAGAACACCAGGGCGGTGCCACCCAAGGCGAGCATCACCACGTCGCCCATACCGGCGCCAAGGTACATGTTCAGGATGGGGCCGAGGGTGTAACCCATAAAGCCGGTGAGGGCGAACACGGCCGGGATCCCCATGGCGCTGTTGGCGGTTTTGGCCACCAGGAACAGCAAACCGTAGAAACCGACCAGGGTGATCAGAATGCCGGGGTAGGGCAGATTCATGGCCATGGTGACGCCGGCAACGGCCGCTGAGAAGGCCAGGGTCATGGCCAGCAGCATGTAGGTGTTGCGCAGGACGCGGTTGACCGCAATCCCGGACTCGACGCTGGCCGTTTCAAAACGACGGGTTTCCATAGAGGCTCCTTAAAAGTGGGCTCAATTGCCTATCGGTAACTTAGGATACCGAAATGCCAAAGGGATGCATCCTTTGAACTGTGAAAAAGTATATCGGGATCAATCTAACGGATTTCAACCCCTTGCGCTCATTTTCCTGCTGCGGGGCCATTGATGAAAACTGCGCCACTTGAACCACTTAGCCGGGATCCGGCCTTTACAGGCCCGTCAGAAACCCCTACTATTCTGCTCCGTCGGAGGGATGGCAGAGCGGTTGAATGCACCGGTCTTGAAAACCGGCAAGGGT
>CAZWED010000371.1:0-2990 GCA_964632645.1 uncultured Ferrimonas sp.
GTCCAAAGAGAGCTCACGGGAGAGGATGACCCGTTCAATCCCCTGCTTCTGCCAGAACTTCACGGAGGCCCAGTTGATGGCGTTGGCCTGAACGGAGAGGTGGATCGGCACCTCAGGCCACTTGTCCTTGACCATCATGATCAGACCCGGGTCGGACATGATCAGGGCGTCAGGACCCATTTCAACAACGGGTGTTAAATCCTTAATAAAAGTTTTAAGTTTGGCATTGTGCGGGGCGATATTAGAGACCACGTACAGCTTCTTGCCGAGTGCATGGGCTTCCTGGATACCGGTCGCCAGGTTATCCAGGTTGAAGTCGTTGTTGCGCACCCGCAGACTGTAGCGGGGCTGGCCGGCGTAGACGGCATCAGCACCGTACGCGAAGGCGTAGCGCATGTTTTTCAAGGTCCCGGCAGGGGAAAGCAGTTCGGGTTTAAACATGGTGGCCTCAATGGGGTTCATAGCGGGCGGCAATTCTACTGCCGGCCATGCCCTGTTGCAAATGTAGACAAGAGCGAGCGAAGGGCGGTTCCCCCATCACCCGGATCAGGAACTGCCGCTCAAGGAACGAGTAAAAGAGACGGATATGTCAACGGACCATGCACTTCTGGTGCAACTGCTAGGGAAAGTCAAAAGTGGTGAGCTGGTTTTGCCGAGTTTGCCGGAAGTGGCGGTCTCGGTCAGGGAGATGGCGCGTCAGCCGGATTGCAGCCTGTCGGACCTGGCCGCCGAGATCAGCAAGGATCCGGCCCTGGCCGCCCGCATCGTCAGCCTCGCCAACAGTGCCGCGTTCGGCGGCATCAGCAAATCCACCAGCGTGATTGCCGCAGTGACTCGGCTGGGCCTTAACCGGGCCCGGGATCTGGCGGTGGCCGCCGCCATGCAGCAACTGTTTCGCTCCTCCCGCAGCATGACCTGGGACCTGATGGACGAGATCTGGCGATACAACGTGGAGGTGGCCTCCTGCGCCTCGGCCATCCTGGCCTGCCAGCATGAACTGGGCAACCTGCGACAGCTGTCGCCCGACACCTTGCTGCTGGCGGCGTTGATCCACAATATCGGTGCTTTGCCGGTGCTGGAGCAGGGGGAGCTGCAACCGGAACTCTTTGCCGAGCGGGAGCAACTTCGACGCATTACCCAGTTGCTTAAGGCGCCCATTGGCCGCTCGGTCCTGATGGAGTGGGGGTTTGAGCAGGAGCTGGTTGACGTGGTGCACCGCTGGGCGGACTTCAGTTACCAGACGCAGGAGGTGGGGTACCTCGATCTGGTGCGGCTGGCGGCGATCTACAGTCGGGAACTGGTGCTGTCCGACCCCTTCCCCACGGTGCTGGAGATGTTCGTCAGCAAGGGGGTGATCCCCAGCCTCGACCTGTTTGGCATGGAAACCTACTTCCTCACCTACAACGAGATCAAAGCCAGTTTCGACAGTGGCCCGGGATACCGGCGCACCGGCTGACCCGCAAAAAGGGCACCGCAAGGTGCCCTTTTTCGATCATTGCCGTGCCAGGCGAACGTTGTCCGGCAGCGACTCGAAATCGGACCGGAAGGGGTTGATGTCGAGGCCGCCACGGCGGGTGTAGCGGGCGTAGACGGTCAACTGCTGGCAGTGGCAGTAGCGTTTGAGGTCCATAAAAATCCGCTCGACGCACTGTTCGTGGAACTCGTTGTGGCGGCGGAAGCTGATCAGGTAACGCAGCAGGGCCTCGTGGTTGATCTTCGGGCCGGTGTAGTGGATCTGCACACTGCCCCAATCCGGCTGGGAGGTGATCAGGCAGTTGGACTTCAGCAGATCCGAGCGCAGGGTTTCCTCCACCGGTTCACCCTGCTCATCGGCGGCGCCGGCCAGGTGCTCGGGCTCAAAACTGTAATCGGCGATCTCGATGTCGAGGTCGTCGATCAGCTCCCCCTCCAGTTCGGCCAGGGGCTGATGGCGAAACTGGCTGGGCAGCACCAGACGCACGTCGACATCGCCGTCGGCACAGCGGGAGAGGTCCTGCGCCAGGGTGGCCTGCAGCGCCTCCACCGACTCGATGCGGGTCTGGTTAAAGCTGTTCAGGTAGAGCTTGAAACTCTTGGATTCAACCAGGTTGGTGCTGGTGGCGGGCAACACAAACTGGGCGATCGCCACCATCGGTTTGCCCCGGGCATTGAGCCAGGAAAGCTCGTAACCGGTCCAGATGTCTGCGCCGTGAAAGGGCAGGGCATCGGTCAGGCCGATGGCGTCCCGGTTGAGGGAGCGGGGCACCGGTTGCAGCAGGCTGGGATCGTACTGATCCTGGTACTCGGTTTTCTGGCCCAGAGTGAGGCCTTTGAGCGCATCGGCGCCGGCGTAAGGGTCGTGATGTGACATGGTCTTCGGTTTTTCTGGCACACTATGCCCCTATTGTACCCCAACTGAGTTTCCGCACATGTCTGTCGAGGCCCTGGCCGCGTTTCACCATCGATACCACACCTGCTGGCAGCAGAGCCTGGGGCAGGACCCTGTCAGCGATAAACCGGACCCGGGACCGGCAGAAACCGGTCGCGACAACGAAGGACGCGCCTTGTGGCGCGCCCGGGAGCGGAGTGCGCCGGGGCAGTTCGATAATGTGGCCAAGGCGCTGGAGATGACGCTGCACCCGGCCCTCACTGAACTCTACGGCCATTTTTATGCCGGCAATCTGTATTTCGAAGCGTCCTTTGGCGAGGGTGAGTTGCTGCAGGTCTGGTGCGACGAGGATTTTGCCTACCTGCAGGAAAACCTGATTGGCCACCTGTTGATGAAACAGAAGCTGAAGCAGCCCCCGACCCTGTTTATCGGTGTGGTGGACGAGCGGATGCTGGTGCTGGATAACCGCGATGGCAGCGTATGGCTGGAAGTGCCGGGACACGAGCCGGAAACGCGTGTGGCGGACTCGCTGGAGGCACTGCTGGGGATGCTTAGGCCAGTGACCCAACTGCCGCAGATGGCCCCGCCGAGTGCACCGTCTTCCTCGTCGTTTGGCGAGCGG
>CAZWED010000372.1:0-2989 GCA_964632645.1 uncultured Ferrimonas sp.
GAGAAAGACGCCGACGGTAACGTCACCACCATCTACTGCTCCGTGGACCTGGACACCCTGGGTGTGGACCCGGCCGATGGCGTTAAGCCCAAAGGCGTGATCCACTGGGTCTCCGCCTCTCACGGCATTCCCGCCCAGGTGCGTCTGTACGACCGCCTGTTCAGTGTGCCCAACCCAGGCTCCGGTGAGTTGGAAGAGACTCTGAATCCGGACTCCCTGACCGTGATCGACAACGCGGTGGTGGAACCGGCCCTGGCATCCGCCCAGGTGGAGAAGGCCTTCCAGTTCGAGCGCATGGGCTACTTCTGCGCCGACAAGGAATCCAGCGCCGAGCGCCTGGTGTTCAACCGCACTGTGGGTCTGCGTGACTCCTGGGCCAAAATTGCCGATTGATCGCACTGCCGGGGGGCTTTACTCCCGGCTTCGGTGACCACCGAAGGCAAAAAAAACGCCGGCATCTGCCGGCGTTTTTTATGGGTTGTCCCATCAGTCGTTGTGGTTGCACTCTTCGTTGGTGCAGTGACCGTACAGGTACAGGCTGTGGTTGGTCAGCTTGATGTTGTGCCTCAGGGCGATCTCGTGCTGACGGCGCTCAATCACATCATCAGAGAACTCGATCACTTTGCCACAATCGAGGCAGACCAGGTGGTCGTGATGGTGTTGGCTGGCCAACTCAAATACGGCCTTGCCACTTTCAAAGTGGTGGCGGGAAACGATCCCGGCATCATCAAACTGGTTCAGTACGCGGTAGACGGTGGCCAGACCGATCTCCTCGCCATGGTCCAGCAGCAGCTTGTACAGCTCTTCTGCGCTGATGTGCTGGTTCTCGGGGTTTTGCAGCAGTTCCAGGATCTTTACCCGCGGCAGGGTCACTTTGAGTCCGGCTTTTTTCAGGGCCTGATTTTCGTCGGTCATGTTTGTCTCATCTGTCTACTGGGCCGTCTACCGCGGCGGTATCCAGTCATTATATGGAGGCGGGCGGCAACATTAAACCACTCTCTTCAGAAGGTTTTACCGCTACGGGCTTGAAATGGCAAAAAAATAGCCTCAGCATGAGTGAAAATGGACGACGAAAGAAGCGCATGTACCAGCGTATTGTAGTGTTGACCGGAGCGGGTATCTCCGCGGAATCTGGCATGAAAACCTTCCGGGCCGAAGATGGCCTCTGGGAATCTCATCGGCTCGAGGACGTGGCTACCCCCGAGGGGTACCGGAAAGATCCCGATCTGGTCAATCGCTTTTACAATGAGCGCTGGGAACAGCTCAACAACGGCATTGAGCCCAATCCGGCCCACCTGGCTCTGGCGGAGCTGGAGAAAGCGGTCGGTAAGGGGCTGCTGGTGGTGACCCAGAACATTGACGATCTCCACGAGCGCGCCGGCAGTCGTCGTCTTATCCATATGCACGGTGAACTCAATAAGGGCCGCTGTCCCCGCAGCCAGCAGGTGTTCCCGCTATTGGAGCCATTCGGCGCCGACAATCTCTGTACCTGCTGTGTGCCCGGTCAGGTGCTTCGCCCTCACGTGGTCTGGTTTGGCGAGATGCCCCTGGGGCTGGATCGCATCTACCGTGCCCTCGAGCACTGCGAACTGTTCATCAGCATCGGTACGTCCGGAACGGTGTACCCCGCCGCCGGGTTTGTCGAGATGGCCAACCACGCCGGCGCCGACACTCTGGAGATCAACCTGGAGCCCTCCGAAGTGCACAACCAGTTTCACTACCATCAAACCGGCAAAGCCGGCGATCTGGTGCCGCAACTGGTGACCTGGCTAAAGGCGGGCAACCGGTTTCGCTGATCCCGCCTCGCCCAGAGGTTAACTGAGTGCCCGATGGATGGCGCCGGTCAGCTGGCTCAGCTGCGCCGGAGTGATCAGGTAGGGGGGCATGATGTAAACCAGCTTGCCGAACGGCCGGATCCACACCCCGTCCGCCACAAAGCGCCGCTGAATCGCCGCCACGTCCACCGGCGTCACCGTCTCCACCACGCCGATGGCGCCCAGTACCCGCACATCCGCCACGCCGCTGAGTGAGCGACAGGGCGCCAGCTCTGCCCTGAGCTGCGCCTCGATGGCGGCCACCTGAGCCTCCCACTCCCCGGATGCCAGCAACGACAGGCTGGCTTCCGCGACGGCGCAGGCAAGGGGATTCCCCATAAAAGTGGGCCCGTGCATAAACACCCCGGCGTCTGAAGCGCAGACCCCGTCGGCAATGGCGTCGGTGGCCAGGGTGGCGGCGAGGGTCATGGTGCCCCCGGTCAACGCCTTGCCCACGCACAGGATGTCCGGCACCACCCGGGTGTGTTCATAGGCAAACAGTTTGCCGGTACGGCCGAAGCCGGTGGCAATCTCGTCGAAGATAAGCACAATGCCGTGGCGGTCACAGGCCTCACGCAGCGCCTCCAGGTAGGCTGCGCCGTAGAAACGCATGCCACCGGCGCCCTGGACGATCGGCTCCAGGATCAGGGCCGCGGTACGCTCCCCGTGTGCCGCCATGGCCTGATCAATGGCCTGTCGATCCGCCGGGCAAAGCGCTGCCCCCACCGGGGTTTGCGGGCGGGGCAGAAAGTGCGCTTTCGGCAGAATGTCGCGAAACAGGCTGTGCATGCCGTTGACCGGATCACAAACGCTCATGGCGGCAAAGGTGTCGCCGTGGTAGCCCCCCCGCACCGTCATCAGGCCGGTTTTCTCTGGACGGCCAATCCCCTGCTGATACTGCAGCGCCATCTTCAGCGCCACCTCCACGGACACGGAACCGGAATCCGCCAGGAACACCTTGTTCAGGCTGGGGTGGGTCATCGCCAGCAGACGCTTCCCCAGGTTGGTGGCGGGGGCGTGGGTCAGCCCGCCGAACATGACGTGGCTCATCCGGTCGAGCTGATCCCTGGCCGCGGCGACCAGGGCAGGGTGGCTGTAGCCGTGAATGGTGGACCACCAACTGCTCATGCCGTCAATAAGGCGCTCTCCGCTCTCCAGCTCAATGTAAACGCCTT
>CAZWED010000373.1:0-2973 GCA_964632645.1 uncultured Ferrimonas sp.
CATTGAAAGGGATTGTTGCGAGGAGGGTATTCTGACACCGTAAAGCGCGGACACTATTGGTAAATCTGTCATGTCTCAGGCTCCTATCTGCCATGTCCAAAGCGCATGCATCTATGTGCGTGCCGAAAGCCACTTCAGAAAATTCATCATAAAGCATTAGTATTAATCGTCTTAAATCTGAGTCGCGATATTTTTTGGCTGTCTGGCTTGAAATAACGCCATTGTCGTCGTTATTAACCGAGGTCTGATACTTTCTAGACAAACGGACTGGAAAATGTTTTTCGCCATGACATAAATAATTCTCTCCACAATAGAGGGTTCGTCTTGATTAATGTAAACCTCTTGCAACCCTTTATCCGCAAAACAGTTCTGGCTAACGAAATCTAGCGAAAACGCGAAAACAGCATTGATAAATTTATCTTTTCTTCCTCTCTGCCATAATCAACGGGCCATCCAAGCGGTGTCACGCCAACGTATCGGGCTGGCAAGATACAGCGCGAGATCAATGTGTGTATGGAATACAAAAGCCTCGAGTTCAGTGGCACAGTCTGCCGATGCTGGATCTTATGATGGCGAATCGCCCAGCGGGGGGCCGTCACTGTCCTTGAGGTTGGCGGAATTTAACAATGGCAGAGAGCCCAGTGGTGTTGTCCCGTTGGTAGGGCTTTGCCAGATAGAGAGAGTGCAATCGTTAATATGCGGTACCTGCGGCGTACCCGGCGATGAAAAAAGGCCGCAAGATGCGGCCTTTATACTTACTTGATGCGCTCCAGCAGCACACCCGCTTCCATATGGTGGGTGTAGGGGAACTGGTCGAACAGCGCCAGCCGGGTCAGCTTATGGGTCTGACTCAGGGTTTTCAGGTTCTCCAGCAGGGTGTCCGGGTTGCAGGAGATGTAGAGGATGCGGTCGTAGCCTTGCACCATCTTCTCCGTTTCCGGATCCAGGCCGGCCCGCGGCGGGTCAACAAAGATGGTGTTGCAGCGGTAGCCGGAGAGGTCGATGCCCTTCAGGCGACGGAACTCCCGAACCCCATTGATGGCGTCGGTGAAGTCTTCGGCCGACATGCGCAGGATGGTGACGTTGTCGATTCCGTTCTTGGCAATGTTGTACTGCGCCGCTTCCACGGACGGCTTGGCCAGCTCGGTGGCCAGTACCCGCTCGAAGTTCTGCGCCAGGGCCAATGAGAAGTTGCCGTTGCCGCAGTAAAGTTCCAGCAGGTCGCCCTCGCTGTCCCGGGTCACATCGACCGCCCACTCCAGCATCTTCTCCGCCACCTTGCCATTGGGCTGGGTAAAGGCGTTTTCGATCTGGCGATAGTGGTACGGCTGGCCGTGGACGTGCAGCACCTCATCAACGTAGTCCTGCTCCACGCAGACCTTCTGCTTTCGGGCACGCCCGATGAAGTGCACCTTGTTGTCCCATTGGGCACGCAGGGCACGAATGGCTTCGCACCAGTCATCACCCAACTGACGGTGATACAGCAGGCTGATCACCAGTTCGCCGCTCAGGGTAGAAAGAAAGTCCACCTGGAACAGCTTACGACGCAGCACCGGATTGGGCTTCAGGGCGTCGATCAGCTTCGGCATGTACTCATTGATCAGGGCGCTGGCGGGCAGGTATTGAGTGACCTCCACCTTGGCCTGTTGCGCCTGGTCGAACATGATGTAGTTCAGGTCGTCGCCATCGTGCCAGACGCGGAACTCGGCACGCATCCGGTAGTGTTGCGGCTCAGAGGCAAACACCTCCAGCTCGGGAGCACCAAAAGACGCGAACAGTTCACGCATGCGAACGCATTTTGCGTCGAGCTGGGATTGGTATTGGCGGGGATCAAGGGCAGCCAGATCCATCAGGGTCTCCACTGGGCAACTTCAAAGGGGGCAAATTCTAACCACCCGGCGCCGCAAGTCCAGTCCTGCCGCCGGGAACGGGCTACGACACCACGAATCATCACCTCTCCAATCCTGTGAATCGGGACAAGTGACGAGGAACCCAGTAGGATCCGCTCCGTAACCTCCTATCTGATTCTAACGGTTAATGCGACAGACTCATGGGTGCGATCCTGATCTTCGACTCCGGCCTCGGTGGCCTGAGCATCTATCACCACATTCGACAGGCCTTGCCGAATCATCGCTATCGCTATCTGGCGGACAGCGCGCGCTTTCCTTATGGCGAACTGGATCCCCAGGAGCTGATCGACGGATGCGTGGCCAGGATCCGCGAGCAGATTGAGGCGGAGCCGGTGGATCTGGTAGTGATCGCCTGCAACAGCGCGAGCACCCTGGTGCTTGAACCGCTGCGGGCCGTCATTGATTGCCCGGTGGTGGGCGTGGTGCCCGCCATCAAACCGGCAGCGGCAATGAGCTATAAAAAGGTGATCGGTTTGCTGGCCACGCCGGGCACGGTAAAGCGTGCCTATACCGACGAACTGGCCGCCCAGTTTGCGGCGGACTGCGAGATGGTGCGGGTAGGTAGCAGTGATATGGTCTGGCTGGCGGAACAGAAGCTGGCCGGTAAAGCGGTATCCCGAACCGAGCTGGAACCCATACTGGCTCCTTTTATTGCACAGCAACCGGATGTGGTGGTTTTGGGGTGCACCCATTTTCCGCTGCTGAAGGAGGAGATTGCCCAGGTGTTGGGTCCGAAAGTGCGATTGGTGGACTCCGGTGCCGCGATCGCCCGCCGGGTCAGCCAATTGTTGGGGGAGAGCAAAGTGGAAAAGGGATCGTTTGAGGCGGTGTACTACTATACCGGTCCGGTTCCGGCCCCACAGGTGTGGTCATTTTTACAGCAGCAAGGCTTCGGCCGGATGGAGAAATGGGGCTAAATTCCATCATTCTGCCTGCTTAATCGACGGATTGGCGGCGAAGTGCTCAGTCGAATCAAATTTCTGAAAATACCCCTTGCCGGCAGGAAATCCCGCCCTATAATGCGCTCCCTGTCGACGGGGCAAAGCGGAACACAAAACGCTGA
>CAZWED010000374.1:0-2959 GCA_964632645.1 uncultured Ferrimonas sp.
GTTTAAGAGAGGGAGTTCGGGCACTTAGCCCTCGCCGAAGAGGCGCGGGATTGTACCTGAATCCGTCGCGGACGTCGCCCTTACCCGGCGAAAAAAAGGGGGATGCCCTTTGGCTTCCCCCTCTTATAATAGGTGGCTTTGTGCCCCGTTCGTTTGTGGTGTCTATGAGCCTAAAAATCGATCAAGCCATCCTGCACGCCGTGATCCGTGCCGACGATGGCCAGTTGCAGTGCAAACTGCGCCCTCAGCCTCTCAGCCATTCCAATGCCCTGGATGATCTCGTCGGAGAGCTTCACCGCCTCTACACCGCCAAAGCGGGTAAGGGGTATGGCCACTTTGGTGTGCCGGTGGGCAGCGATGGCGAACCCATGGGCGAGCCCAACGACGCTTTCCGTGATGCGCTGACCGCCTGGCGGGCCGGCAACAAGGGTTTTGTGGAGTTTTCCGCCGAAGCCGGACAACTGCTGGGTCAGGAGCTGGCAAAGTACGATTTCGCCACCGGCGGATACCTGCTGATGGCCGCCTATAACCACGTGGCATCGGATTACCTGTTTGTGGCGCTGCTGTCGCCCAAGCCGTCGGTATCGGTATCCGATGAGATGGAGGTGCAGGGCACGGAGCACCTGGATCTGAGCAATCTGCAACTGGCGGCCCGCATCGACCTGACCGAATGGCAGGCGGATCCCACCTCGAAAAAGTACCTGACCTTTGTGAAGGGCCGCGCCGGACGCAAAGTGGCGGACTTCTTCCTTGACTTTATGGGCTGCGTTGAAGGGGTGAATGCCAAGGCACAAAACCAGCAGCTGATGAAAGCGGTTGAGGACTTTGTTGCAGAAACCGAGTTGGACAAAGGGGAGCGCCAGCAAGCGCGGGAAGCCGTGTTTGACTACTGCAAAAGCCAGGTGGCCGTTGGTGAACCGATTCAGCTGAAAGACCTCTCTGACGAACTGGCCGACCAGGGTCTGGATGCGTTTTACCAGTTTACGTCGAGCGGCGCTTACGAACTGGAGGACACCTTTCCGGCGGACCAATCCACCCTGCGTCAGCTGAAAAAATTCAGTGGTACCGGTGGTGGCGTGTCAGTGAGTTTTGATTCACACCATCTTGGTGAGCGCGTTCAGTGGGATCCGGTTCGGGACACGCTGACCATTCACGGTGTACCGCCTAATCTGCTTGACCAGCTCAAACGTCGCCTGGCAAACGACACGTCCGAATGAGTTTTGAGCAAATCGTTCGCGAGTGAATGGCTACCCACTCTGGGTGAATAAATATATGTGACCAATGTCTCACTTTTGTGGTGGGCAAGGGGTTTTCAATCTTCAGGGATAGGGGTACTCTGTGCCCCGTCATCCCCCCACAGTGAATATTCATTCATGGTGGCAGAGGCAAACCCCCAAACCCAGAAGTACGATAAGAGGGTCGAAGCCGTGAATAGCGAGCAGACTTTGCAACTCCAGGACGTTAAGTCCACCCGGAACCTGTTGATGTTCCTACTGCCTTCCCTGATTGGCGTTTTCCTCTTTATGACGCCGGTGTCAGTGGGGGGCAACCTGACCATTCCGGTGGCGGTTCTGGCCAAAGGCCTGCTGGCCGAGATGGACAGCTTCGGTGTGACGCTGGTGACGACCGTCATCGTGTTTTCCGCCGTGATGACCCTGGTGACCAAACTGGTGAAGCCGGGCGTGATCGTCAACCACCCCTTTATGAACAGTCTGTTCAATGTCAGCCCGGCCTGGACCGTCACCCGTCTGGTGGGCGCGGTGTTTGTCATCCTGACCTTCTTCACTGTGGGTCCGGAAGCGATCCATTCCGGCAATACCGGCGGACTGGTGCTGAACGATCTGGCGCCGCTGCTGTTCTGCGTCTTTCTGTTTGCCGGCCTGTTTCTGCCCCTGCTGGTAAACTTCGGGCTGCTTGAGATGGTGGGCACCACCATGACCAAGCTGATGCGTCCGCTGTTTAACTTGCCTGGCCGTTCCGCCGTTGACTGTTTTGCCTCCTGGGTGGGCGATGGTTCCGTCGGTGTTCTGATGACCTCCAAGCAGTACGAGCAGGGCCACTACACCGAGCGCGAAGCGGCGGTGATTGGCACCACCTTCTCCATCGTTTCCATCACCTTCTCTCTGGTGGTGATTGGGACTGTGGGTCTGGAAGCGTATTTCCTGCCGTTCTTCGCCACCGTCTGTCTGGCCGGTGTGGTGGTGGCCATCGTAGTACCGCGTTTGCCGCCCCTGTCCAACAAAAAAGACCAGTTCGTCAATGGCCGTGAGCGTACCGGCGACGAAGAGGTGATCCCGGCGGGCGAAACCAGCCTGAGCTACGGTTACAAGCTGGCCCTGTCCCGCGCCAGCAAAGTGAAGAGTGTCGGCGATGTAGCCCGGGAAGGGGTCCATAATGCGGCGGACATGATTCTGGGCGTACTGCCGGTGGTGATGGCCATCGGTACTGCGGGCCTGATGGTGGCGGAGTACACCCCCCTGTTTGCCATTCTGGGCAAGCCCTTTGTGCCTCTGCTGGAACTGCTGCAGATCCCTGATGCGGCGGCTGCCAGCCAGACCATGGTGGTGGGCTTTGCTGACATGTTCCTGCCGGCCATCCTGGCGGAAGGCATCAACAGCGAGATGACCCGTTTCGTGATTGCGGCGCTGTCGGTCACCCAGTTGATCTACATGTCTGAAATCGGCGCTCTGCTGCTGGGTTCCAAGGTGCCGGTGAAACTGTGGGAGCTGTTTGTCATCTTCCTGCTGCGCACCCTCGTAGCACTGCCGGTGATTGCGGGCATGGCCCACCTCATCTTCTGAGCGAATCCTGTAGACGACGAAGCCGGGCTGATGCCCGGCTTTTTTGTGGCTTTGTCGTGACCCAAGGCTCTGTTATGGTGGGTTTTTTGCCAACGTCGGGACAACCTAAGTGGAACTGATCATTACCAATATTGAAACCATTCCGGGCAAAGCCATCG
>CAZWED010000375.1:0-2951 GCA_964632645.1 uncultured Ferrimonas sp.
AGCTTGGCAACCTTATCCAGCAGAATAACGTCCATTACCTTTCCTCTACTTAAAGTTGAACTTGTAAGGACTTAGCCTTGCAGATCAGTGTACGGCAGCAGAGCCAGGTAACGAGCACGCTTGATAGCGCGAGCCAGCTGACGCTGGTACTTGGCGCTGGTGCCAGTGATACGGCTCGGTACAATTTTGCCACTCTCAGTAACGTAGTTCTTCAGAGTAGCGATGTCTTTGTAGTCGATCTCAGTTACACCTTCAGCGGTGAAACGGCAGAACTTGCGACGACGAAAATAACGTGCCATGGGGCAGTCTCCTAGCAAATCGGTTCTATCGTGTCGGCATGCAATACCAGTTTGCTTTGGCCATTTCGGCCTTGCTGCCAGCCTAGAAAGCCGGCGACCTGGATAGTGCAGCCTGGTTCCAGATAGTTCAGTAACGGTTGAGTGTCGTGCCCGCTCAGGACCACCTGTAGCTTGCAGTAGACCGGGCGTTTATGGCCCGCTTCCATCTGCATCGAGCGATGTTCCAACAGAAAGTAACTGTGGGGGACACCGTTGATCCCGGTCAGGGTCTTGGGTGCTCTTGGGACTGTGCCCGTCAGCACCAGGCGATTGACGTGACTCAATCCTTACTCAGCAGCAGCTTCCTGAGCCGGCTTGGCTTCAGTACGCTCACGACGCTCTTCGCGCTCACGACGCTCTTCTTTGGCCTTGGCCATCGGAGAAGCTTCGGTCACAGCAGACTTGGTACGAATTACCAGGCTGCGGATCACGGCGTCGTTGTAACGGAAGTTGGTTTCCAGCTCAGCAACGGCTTCAGCAGTCGCTTCAGCGTTCACCAGCACGTAGTGTGCTTTGTGCAGCTTTTCGATCGGGTAAGCCAGTTGACGACGACCCCAATCTTCCAGACGGTGAACTTTGCCGCCGTCTTTCTCGATGGTCGCAGTGTAGCGCTCGATCATGCCTTGAACCTGTTCACTCTGGTCAGGGTGAACCATGAAGACGATTTCGTAATGACGCATCATCGCTCCTTACGGTTAATTAGCCTCAAATGGCTCGGCCGGACCTATGAGGCAAGGAACAAAAAGGGGTTTGGCCGAATTAGCCGGCGCATGTTACCGGAAAGGCGCTCAGAAGACAATCAAAAAAGCGCGATACCTGCGGAAACCGGGCGCTGTTGACCCCTTGTTAAACTGAGTAGCAATTTCAATCCATTGAGATAGACTGGGCGGACCCTGATTGCCCGGAAAAGTGTAGAACCGTCCCCCGTGAATCGCCCGCTCCTTCTCTTGTCCGCCCTGCTGTCGAGCGCCCCGGCCATGGCGCTGGTGCCGCCCAACTACGCCGATCCACCGACGGATCTCGATGCCGAGGTTGAGCTGGGGATGCAGTACAACAGCGGTAACACCAACTCCGCCAACTTCAACACCCGTGGCAAGCTGGTTTACGACACCGAGAACGCCCGTCAGGAAGCGGTAGCCCGGGCCTATTTCGCCGCCGACAACGAGAAGACCACCGCCGAGCAGTACCAATTGCAGTACCAGTCCGACTACAAGCTGGAAGGGACGCAGTACGTGTTTGGCCGGGGAGACATGCTGTGGGACCGCTTTGGTTCCTTCCTGAAGCAGTTCACCTACTCCTTCGGTTACGGTTACACCCCTCTCGACGCCAAGCAGACCAAGATCACCCTGGAAGTGGGCGCCGGTTACCGTTACAACGAAGCCAACCTGTCCAACACTGACAACGTCGAAGACCCCACCAACGACGAAGGCATTGTCCGTTTCGCCAGTAAACTGGAGCACCGACTTCAGGAGTACACCACCTTCAACGCCGATGCCTCGGTGGAAACCGGTAACCGAAACACCATCGCCAACCTGAATCTCGCGTACCGCAACCAGTTCTGGGCGGACCTCGCCCTGAAGGTCGGGTTCGACATCAAGTACACCGACAAGGTGCCGGAAGGTACGGAGAACCACGACGTCATCTCTACGGTGAACCTGATCTACTCGTTCCGATAATCCAAAAAAAACGCCTCCCTACGGAGGCGTTTTTCGTTGCCAATGAGACTTAAGCCAGGCGCTGGCGTACCGCTTCGAACAGGCAGATGCCGGTCGCCACAGAGACGTTCAGGCTGGAAACCGCACCGGCCATCGGGATGCTGATCAGGTCATCACAGTGTTCCCGGGTCAGTCGGCGCAAGCCTTTGCCCTCGGCCCCCATGGCGATGGCCAGCGGGCCGGTCAGTTTGCTCTGGTACACGGTGTGGGTGGCTTCACCGGCCGCCCCCACGATCCAGATGCCGCGCTCCTGCAGCGCCCGCAGGGTACGGGCCAGGTTGGTCACCTGGAACAGCGGCACCGATTCCGCCGCTCCCACCGCCACCTTGCGCACGATGGGCCCCAGTCCGGCAGAGCGGTCCTTCGGCACAATCACACCATGCACACCAGCCGCATCGGCGCTGCGCAGGCAGGCGCCCAGGTTGTGAGGGTCTGTCACGCCGTCCAGCACCAGCAGGAAGGGGGTATCCACCCCGTCCAGCATCTGTTCCAGCTCATGCTCCCCTTTGACCGGCTCAGGGGTGCAACGGGCCACGACGCCCTGATGCTGGCTGGATTCCGCTTTGTCATCCAGCACTTTGCGTGCCGCCAGC
Source organism: uncultured Ferrimonas sp. (assembly GCA_964632645.1). Lineage (GTDB taxonomy): Bacteria > Pseudomonadota > Gammaproteobacteria > Enterobacterales > Shewanellaceae > Ferrimonas. The sequence continues at coordinate 2,647 of CAZWED010000375.1, forward strand.
TGCGGACGGACGCCAAACTGCTGGGCCAGTTCAATGATTCGGGCCAGGCGCTCATCCTCACGCCCTTTCAAGACCCACAGCTCCTTCACCCGCTCAGGCTGGCGCTGCATGATGGCCTCCACCGCGTGGAGGCCAAACACCATTTCGTGTTTCATTTACCGCTTGTTCCGCTTGGATTGGGGTTTCTTACCGCCACGCTTTTCCGCCGGCTTGTCACCGGCGCGTTTGCCGCTCTTGGGGCTGCCGCTGCCGCTGCGGCTGCTCTTATTCTGGCTGCTCTTGCGGGGGCCTCTCTTTTTCGCGGA
>CAZWED010000376.1:0-2949 GCA_964632645.1 uncultured Ferrimonas sp.
TGGCGATGTCCTCGCCCTCCATCTGGAAGTACACGGTGCCCACCACGTCGCCACGGTTCAGCGGCGCCTTCAGCTCCTGGCTCAGCTCAAAGTTGGCCTTCAGGTTGTCGGACTGGCCACGGTAGATGGTGACCGGGGTGTCTTCCAGCACGCCCAGGCGCACTTCGGACTTGTCGCCGTACCAAATCTTCTGGCTGGTGAACTCGTCGCCCGCTTTGTAGGGGGTCACGGTTTCAAAGAAGCGGAAGCCGTAGTTCAGCAGTTTCTTGCTTTCGGCTTCACGGGCCTGCGGGCTGCGTGCGCCCATCACCACGGCGATCAGACGCATGTCGTCTTTGGTGGCGGAGCTGACCAGGTTGTAGCCGGCGCCATCGGTGTGGCCGGTTTTCATGCCGTCCACGTTGAGACTGCGATCCCACAGCAGGCCGTTACGGTTGTGCTGGCGGATGTTGTTGAAAGTGAACTCCTTCTCGGAGTACAGCGGGTAGTACTGGGGGATGTCACGAATGATGGCGCGACCGAGCAGGGCCATGTCGTAGGCGGTGGTGACCTGATCGCTGGCGTCCAGGCCGTGGGCGTTGGCGAAGTGGGTGTCGGTCATGCCCAGCTGAGCGGCCCAGCCGTTCATCAGGTCGGTGTAGCCGGATTCGGTGCCGGCAACGTGCTCGGCGATGGCCACACAGGCGTCGTTACCGGACTGGATCACCATACCGCGGTACAGGTCCATCAGGTTGACCTCTTTGCCCACTTCGATCCACATGACCGAGGAGCCGGGGAAGTTCTTCGCCCACGCGTTGTTGGAGACCTTCACCATGTCGGTCTCACGCACGTTGCCGCGATTGAGTTCCTGACCCAGCACGTAAGAGGTCATCATCTTGGTCAAGCTGGCCGGCTTACGTTGTTCGTAAGCGTTGTTTTCTGCCAGTACCTGGCCAGTCTGGAAGTCCATCAGCACGTAGGAACCAGCAGCAACCGTCGGGGCATTGGGGACCACTGACGGTGCAGCGGTCACGGTGGCGGACAGCAGCAGAGCGGAGGCGGTAGCAAGAGTGCGTTTTACGAAATTCATGTCAGGTGAGTACGCTTTTGTGAAATTTGTTCGTCGGATTTAGGCGGTTAGCCGTCCATAGCGGCACAGTATATCAACAGACCACTGGCCCATCGCAAAAGTTTCAGTTGGGTTCCGGTTCCACCACCTTAAAGGCCTGGGGGTACCCCTCGGAACGGAGAGTACTCAGCCAGCGCTCGGCGGTGGCGGAGTCCGCTAACGGACCCAGCTGTAATTTATGCAGTTTTCCGTTGGACTGGATCCGCAGGGGGTGCCCCAGCTTCTGTTCCAGTTCCGGCTTGAGGGCGTTGAGGGCCGCGGCATCGCCACTGGCCACCAGCTGAATGAACAGCTGCGGTGTGCCCGTCAGCGGTGGCACCGGACTGTTGGGGCCGTCAAAGTGATAGGCCTCAACGCGCACCGGAGCGGTTCCGGTCTTCAACATGTCCAGGTGCCAGGCGGCGGCGTAGGAGAGATCGATGACCCGCTCGGAGTGAAACGGCCCGCGATCATTGATCCTCACCACCAGACTTTTGCCATTGCTCAGGTTGGTGACCTTGGCGTAGGTCGGCAGCGGCAGGCTGCGGTGTGCGGCGGAGAAGCCGAACATGTCGTAGGTCTCGCCGTTGGAGGTCAGGTGGCCGTGAAACTTGGCCCCGTACCAGGAGGCGGTGCCCTCTTCGACATAGCCCTCGGCACTCGGCAGCACCTGGTACGCCTTGCCCCAAACCTGGTAGTCCCGGTTGCCACCGCGACTTTTCGGCTCATAGCGGGGCACCGGGGGCTCCAGCTGGCTCAGGTCCGGCGCGCCATCCGGGGCCTTGTCCTGAGCCATCTGGTAGCGATCGGTCGGATCGCTGCTGCAGGCCGCCAGAGTGAGAGCCAGCGCCATAGGGGCGACGACGCGCACCTTAATCATTGGCCCGCGCCTCTTTCAGCTTCTGGCTGAACTGCCACACCGCCATGGCATACAGCGGACTGCGGTTGTAACGGGTGATGGTGTAGAAGTTGGGGTGGGCCAGGTAGTGTTGCCACTGCTTATCGGCCACCTCCAGTTGCACCAGGCTGAACACGCCCGCCGCTTCGGCATCCACCGCCACGCCGTGGGCGCGCATCTCGGCGGCGTCGTGCTCAAGGGGCTTGCCGTCCCACAACACCTTGTCGAGCGGAGCGTCTGCCGCCACCGTCACCGGCTCAATGGCGATCTCGCCATGCTGCCAGCGGTGTTTGGCGAAGTAGTTGGCGACGCTGCCGATGGCGTCTGTGGGGTTGCCGATCAGGTCCCGCTTGCCGTCCTGGTCAAAGTCCACCGCGTAGGCCAGGTAGGAGGAGGGGATAAACTGGCCGAACCCCATGGCGCCGGCGTAGGAGCCTTTGGTCTCGGTCAGTGACCAGCCCTGCTCCTGCGCCAGTTGCAGGTAGTGGCCGAACTCTTTGCGGAAGAAGGTCTGACGGGGCGGGTAGTGGAAGCCCAGGGTGTAGAGGGCGTCCAGCACCTTGTGCCGTCCGAGGTGGCGTCCGTAATAGGTTTCGACACCGATGATGGCGACAACGATCTCCGGCTCCACGCCAAAGGTGGCTTCGGCGCGGGCCAGGGTGGCCTCGTGGGCCTGCCAGAAGGCCAGCCCGGCCTCCAGCCGCTCGGGGGTGAGAAATAGGGGGTAATACTGGTACCAGGGCTTGGCTTCCCAGGGCTTCTGAATCGCGTCCAGAACCTCCTGGCTGAGTGCCGCGTCTTCGAAAGCCTGCTCAAGGTAGGCTTTGGACAGTCCCTGCGCTTGCCATTCGGCAATGAAGTCGGTTTTGGGGTCCGCCGATGCGGCGGCGCTGCCCCCCAAAACAGGGGCCGCCCCAAAGGGGAGGGCCAAGAGTGGGGTTACACAGACATAAATGGGGGGAAA
>CAZWED010000377.1:0-2932 GCA_964632645.1 uncultured Ferrimonas sp.
GCTCGTTACCTGGCTCTGCTGCCGTACACTGATCTGCAAGGCTAAGTCCTTACATGTTCAACTGTAAGTAGAGGAAAGGTAAGGGACGTTTTTCGGCTGGTTAAGGTTGCCAAGCTGGGTGGCCTGGGCGACAAAGTTACTGTTAAAGCCGGTTACGCTCGTAACTACCTGCTGCCTCAGGGCAAAGCAGTTGTAGCTAGCGCTGCTAACCTGGAAGTGTTTGAAGCTCGTCGCGCCGAGCTGGAAGCCAAAATGGCTTCTGAGCTGGCTGCTGCTGAAGCTCGTGCCGAGAAACTGGCTGCTCTGGAAGCGGTAGTAATCGCCTCCAAAGCGGGTGACGAAGGCAAGCTGTTCGGCTCCATCGGCACTCGTGACATCGCTGATGCCCTGACCGCCGCTGGCGTTGAAGTGGCCAAAGCTGAAGTTCGTCTGCCGGAAGGCGCTCTGCGTCAGGTTGGCGAGTACGACATCGTTATCGCTCTGCATGGCGACGTAACTGCGACCGCTAAGATCGCCGTTGTTGCTTCTGCCGAGTAAGCGATATCGCACCCAAAAAAACACCGCCTCCGGGCGGTGTTTTTTTATGCCTAATCGGTCAGGCTTTGGGCCCGCTGCTCCACGGCCTTGAGCACGTCGTACAGTCCCACGGTGTTGGCTTGATTGGCCAGCCATCCCGGGATCTTGCCTCCGGGATCGGTGTACACCCAATAGGTGGCCTTGGTCCGCCCATCCCCGGTGTTCTCCAGCGCCCAGCTGCCGTCGCAGATCTCCAGCCGCACAACCCCCTTGTTTGGTGACGGCCCGAATTGGTTCATCTGGGTCCAGTAGCGGTAGTAGCGACCCTGCTCCGGCTCCGCTTCGTTCACGATCAGCAGGGTGTAATCCCGCTTGCTGACCAGGGGCGGATCGACCCGGTGATAGACGTAGCTGCCGCCATTGGGGGCGTCACCCATGATCTCGATGTCGTCGATGTAAGGCATGAATTCCGGGTAGTGCTGGATCTCGCTGATCACCTGCCACACGCGCTCCACCGGGGCGTCGATCACCGCGTCCATCCGGACCTCTTTCACCGGCGTGCCGGGCACCGCACGGGTGTATACCTGGGCGTGCTGCTTGTCCGACGCCAGCTCCCACTTTCCGCCCGGGGCCGGTTCGATCCGCACCGGGGAGGCGGCCTGGGCTGGCCCCATCAGCAACAGGGTGGCCAACAGAGCACTGAGCAAGGGTTTCACCACAGCAGGATCCCTCCCCACACCACCGCCACCTGGCAGAGGGCGATAAAGACGGCCGCCGAGCCGAGGTCCTTGGCCCGGCCCGAGAGTTCGTGACGCTCCGGTCCAATGCGATCCACCACCGCTTCCACGGCGGAGTTCAGCAGTTCGACAATCAGTACCAGCAATACCACGGCGATCATAAAGAGCCGTTCCAGCACGGTAACGTCAAAAAGAAAGGCGGCGAAGATAAGCAGGATCGCCAGAAACAGCTCCTGGCGGAACGCCTCCTCATGGCGATAAGCCGCTTTCAGACCCTTCATGGAATAGATCCCGGCCTGGAAGAAGCGCATCACGCCACGATTTTTGTTTTCCGGTTGAGTCATGGGGTTCTCTCATTGGTACACCATCACAATGATACCTCCCGGCGTCCTGTCCGGGCCAAATCCATTTGCGGTTTGGCGAGGTCAGGTTCAGGGAGTGGTCCACGGTATGCACAATACGTAAATGGTCATGCTTATTGGTAACTTGCTGTTTTAAAAGTTTTTAATTAAATGTTATTTCGTTATACTCGCGTCATTTTTGTGGCGTCGAAAAATTGACGCCAAGAGTGACAACTTATCACCAACGGCAATGGGCACCGTTGGCGACAACAGGGACGAACGAATGACCAGGGATTGGCAAAAACGGCATGGATTGGCGTTGTGTGCGGCATTACTCAGTTTCGAACTGAGTGCGGCACCGATTGTTCTGAGTGGCTCCTCTTCGGGGTGGCTTCCGGTTCTCAGCGGAGCGCGCTTTGACCCGGTTGATGATGAGCAAGCGCAAACCACCGGCCTTGACCTGGTCGGCGATGCACAACATCCCCAGTTTTATACCGTATACGATGACAATGACAGTGCCGACGAATCTGACGACGTGGTGGCCTATCGTTTTCGGGTTGGCAGCGGAAATGACAGTAACGTCTACCTGATGGGCGTGGACTCCGATAACGATGCCGTGTTGGACATCTTTATCGCGGGCAGTGGGAAAAGCAGCAAGATTTTCATCTGGGGCAGCGACGAGAAGAAGAACATTCCCGCTGGCCGCGTTGCCAATGACGGCCCCAGCACCACCACCATCGACACCGGGAATGCTCTGTACGAAGCAGCGATCAGCCCTGAAAACTATTCCGTCAAGGCCGTCAGCGCAGTCGACAGTGATGCCTCCACCATCGACTTTGGCCCGCTGGATGGTGAAGACCACTTTGTCAGCTTCTCGCTGCCGTTTTCGGCCATCCAAAGCGCCCTCAACAGCATGAAGGGGCAGACGGTCAGCAAAGACACCACCTTGCGTTACGTGGTGTTCTCGCTGAACCAGACCAACAGCATTAACGGCGACTTTTCCGGTATCAATGACAAAGACCCCGGTGTCTATGACAAGACCTATGAAGAGCTCGGGTTGTTTGTCCCGGTTGCGCCGGATTATGTGCCGCCCAGCAACGAAGCGCCGATTGCGGTTGCCGACACCGCCTCGACCCCGGAAGACGCCTCGATTCTGATTGATGTCCTCAATGGGGACAGTGACCCCGATGGTGATCCGCTGACCATCACCGGCTTCTCTCAGCCCACCTCCGGCGCCGTTACGCAAGAGGGCAACCAGCTTCGTTACACCCCCTCTGCCAACTTCCATGGCGAAGACCGCTTCACCTACACGGTGAGCGATGGCGAACTGAGCGACAG
>CAZWED010000378.1:0-2920 GCA_964632645.1 uncultured Ferrimonas sp.
CGACCAAGATCCGGATGGAGGAGAAAACCTACAACGCGCTGACGTTTGACGAACTGGGTGACGATACCGGCGGCATGGTGGAGCAGCTCTACTTCGGCGACGCCTACTTCAAGCTGGACCAGGACCAGCGACTGGCCCGTGCCGACCTGCGCATATCGGCGGTGCCCCTCGAAGCGCACAGCGGCCTGTTCTATTTTGCCGCCTGTGTGACCGACGAAGACTGCCACACCACGCCGGTGAAATATCGGGTTCGCGGCCGCTACATCGAGACGGAAGAGCGGTGGGGGGAGCGACGGGTGGTGCGTTACACCGTAACGCCAACGTCGGTGGAACTCTCCTCACCCAACCGGCTCTCCAACATGGCCAAACGGCTCTATCGGGAGTTTCGCAAAAGCGAGCTGGGGCGGGAGGATCTGGTGTTCTACCGGCTCTATCTGGATCAGAAAACCGCAGTGTGGATGTTGCCCTTCAGCGATCACTCGCTGGTCTGGACGCAACGGCGAACCTTGCACCTGTAGGCCCCGGCCAGCATAAAAAATTTTTCCGGAAAGCATCGAAACTCCCCGTTTCGCGGATCGGGGCGGCCTCTCTAAAATTGCCGTTTTCTTGTGCTCTTTGGGTGTGTATGAATCTCATTACTTTTGATCTTCTACGTTCCTATCGCATGCCGGGTGTCCGTTACGTCAAACCGGAACAGATGCTGGCGCACATTGATGACCTTCGCGCGGCGGATGGGGTGTTGTTTCCGGAGTACTGGCAGGTCAATGCCCTGGTGTATGGCCTGGGGGCCAACGTGTTTCCCAGTGTGCCGAGCTATATGATCGGCCACGACAAAGTGGAGATGACCCGCTGTTTCGAGATGGTGGCCCCGGCCCACGTGCCGATGACTCTCATCCGCGCCAATACCCCGGCCAACGCCGAGGAGGTGTGGGACGCCATGGCGTTGCCCTTTGTGGTGAAGATCCCGCGCAGCAGCATGGGCCAGGGGGTGTTCCTGGTGGAAACCCGTGAGCAGTTTCAGGACTACCTGGCGAAGAGTCCGGTGATCTACGCCCAGGAGTATCTGCCCATTGATCGCGATCTGCGCATCATCTGGGGGGGGGATCAAATCGTGGGGGGCTACTGGCGTACCCAGGCGCCGCAGGGGTTCTACAACAACGTGTCCAAGGGGGGCACCATCGAGCGGGGCCTGGTGCCTCTGGAAGCGCGCAATCTGGTGGAGCACCTGGCCACCAGCCTGGGCATCGATCACGGCGGCTTCGACATCGCCATGGTCGGCAGTCACCCGTTTGTCTTTGAGTTTAACCGCCTGTTTGGCAATCAGGGGTTGCAGGGGGCCGAGGAGGCGATTGACCAGCGCATCCTGGACTACCTGCAGCGCCAGTGGGGCAGCGGCGATGATCGCCCCAGTCCGGAGCAGCCGTTGCACCAAGCGATGTAACCCCATGAACAAGAAGCCGCCGCCGGGCGGCTTTTTCTTGTCCGGATGAGGTGTCCCGCCCCGCCCGTTGCGCATAACCGATTGTTTTTATGGGTTGTATGCCTTTAGGCTGGGGTCATGTTGGGCGCCTTTCCGATAAAACCGTACGTGGATTTCCGGACAGAACAGGCTTGTGGCGCCGGGCCACGAGATTTCAAGGACGCAGATGATACTCAGACATTCCCCGCTCGCTTTCTGCATGGCCCTGCTGGCCGGTTGTGGCGGCGACAGTGGTGCCAGCCCGGAACCGGGCGACAAAGTGGTGTGGTACCAGGCCTCGACCCAATTCAACGCGGGGGGCGCACTGAGCCCCACCGGCCAGGCCATCGAAAGCGGACAGCGCGGCGAGTTTACCCTCACGCTTGAGCCCGGCTTCCTGTTGTCCAGGGTGTCCGGCTGCGGCGGTTCCCTGCAAGGGGCACGTTATCTCACCGCGCCGATGAGCGCGGATTGCACCGTTACCGCCCACTTCGAGGCGGAGCGCTATCAACTGCAAACCGAGGTGCAGGGAGCGGGTCAGGTGAGCCCGGACAGCCTGATGCTGACGTATGGCCAGGTGGGCCAGTTTACGGTGACGGCGGAAGCGGGGCACCGCCTCGACAGCGTCAGCGGTTGCGGTGGTTCGCTGGTGGGCAACCAGTACACCACTTCGGCCGTCACAGAAGCCTGCCTCATCAGCGCACGGTTCAGCCCCATCCAGCATCAGGCTCGCAGCCAAATCGAGGGCAACGGGGCCTTGAGCCCGGCCGCGCAATGGATTGATGAAGGTCAGCAGGGCGTCTTTGATGTGAAGGCGGATGCGGGCCATACCCTGGTGGCGATCAGTGGCTGCGGCGGTGAGCTGCAGGGGCAACAGTACCTGACCGGGCCGATGCAGGGCGACTGCGCGGTCAGCGCCCGTTTTATCAGCAACGCGGAACACGCGGTGGCCGAGCAGGACCACCGGCTGGCCAGTGACGCCGAACTCATCGCCTACGCCCGTGACACCCTGGCGAGCAGCGAAGCGCAGCGACGGGCGCTGGTGGATACCCTCTATCAAGGCATTGAGCGCATCAGCTGGCACCCTTCCCACGATTCCATCAGTTTTGAAAGTTACCTGCCGGAAACCACCTGGACCCTGCTGCCCTCCAACGTCAACGGCAGTGGTGAGCCGGCCGTGCGCGGCCTGGTGATGGTGTCGCAGCAGGCGGAGCAGCGCCGGGCGGCCATGGGAGCGAACCTGTTCAGTGTCTCCCGCAGCGCGGAGAGTGACCGGCTGCTGAAGCAGCTGATCGGCTGGCTCACCGAGGGGGCCGACCAGCAGGATGGCCTGTCCGTGGTGACCGCCCAGGTGCCAAGCCGCGCCGACAGCTGGTACTTCCCCCATAACGAGGGGATCCGGGACTGGCTCAACGACCATTACGCCGACGCCCATCGCATTAACGACGCCAACGCCTGTGA
>CAZWED010000379.1:0-2915 GCA_964632645.1 uncultured Ferrimonas sp.
CGCCGTGATCAACATGCTGAAAGAGATGGGCGTTGAAGATGAAAACATCCTGTTGGATGACTTCGGCGGCTGATCTGCGAATCGCAAATGAATAGAGGGTTCACGTTGTTCCGAACCACACTGAAATGGCTGGCCCCTCTGGGGCTGGCCCTTTTGCTCTTAGGCTGCGCACCCGAGCAGCAGGTGGTGTCCATTCAGGGCAACACCATGGGCACGACGTATCACATCTCCTGGGTTCAGCCCAACCGGCCGGTGGAGCGACTGACGCTGCAGGCGGCGGTTGACGCCCGTCTTGAGCAGGTGAATGACTCCATGTCCACCTGGCGTAAGGACGCGTTGATCAGCCAGTTCAACCGCCATCAGTTCGACACGCCCATGCGCATCGACGATGACTTTGTGCGCGTGCTGGAGGAGGCGATTCGCCTGGCTGACCTGACCGGTGGCGCCCTGGACGTGACCGTCGGGCCGTTGGTTAACCTCTGGGGCTTCGGGCCGGATGGCCGGGTCACCTCGGCGCCCTCGCCGATGGAGATTGACGCCGCCAAAGCCCGTGTGGGTGTCGGGCATCTGCAGCTGAAGGGCGAGTACCTCAGCAAGGATCGCCCGGACATCTACCTGGACCTCTCCGCCATCGCCAAGGGCTATGGCGTGGATGTGGTGGCGGAAGTCCTGGAGCAGCGTGGCATCCACAACTACCTGGTCGAAGTGGGCGGAGAGTTACGGTTAAACGGCGTTAAGCCCGGCAACCAGCCCTGGCGCATCGCCATAGAGCAACCGGATGAAAACGGTCGCGAAGTGTTCCGCGTTATCGAGCCCGGAGAGTTGGCGGTGGCCACGTCCGGCGATTACCGGAACTTTTTCGAAGAGGACGGTCGCCGCTTCTCGCACCTGATCGACCCGCGCTCCGGAGAGCCGGTGAACACACGGCTGGCGTCCGCCACCGTGCTGGCCCCCTCCTGCATGACGGCGGACGGGCTGGCGACGGCCTTTATCGTGATGGGGACGGAATCGGCCCTGGCGTTGGCGGAGCAGACCGATCTGCCTGTAATGCTCATTGAAAAATCGCCGGAGGGGTACCAGGTTCATTACTCCTCCGCCTTCCAGCCTTACCTTGGGGAGTCCAACCCATGAACACGTTTTTTGCTACCTTCGGTGCCATGTTGTTGCTGTTTGGCTTGATGTCCGTGGGCTACCTCATCAAGCGAAAAGCGATCAGCGGTTCCTGCGGCGGTCTGGCCGGCGTCGGCATCGACAAAGAGTGCGATTGTCCGGAGCCGTGCGATCGCCGTAAGGCCAAGATGGCCAAAGAGGCCGCCGAGGCGGAGCGTCGGGAGCGACTGGCGCAAAATCGCATCCTTTGAGGCGAAATTTCGCGGAAGGGCGGCCATTGGGCCGCCCTTTTTTTCAGTTTACTCACAAATCCTTACGGTCCTTCGCGTTGTTTTTTCACGCTTAATCGGTATGTTGGGCTCAACGCATTGATGAATGCGCCGATAACGATAAAACAGAATAAAGACAGGGTTTGGGAGTTTCGGGAATGGATATCCTACGTCGTTCCATTACACGCCAGCTGGTGGCCGCCATCGGCGGGAGCGTGTTTGTCATTTTGCTGCTTGGCAGCGTTTGGCTCATTTCTCAAAGCGCGGCGGACACCCGCCAGGATGTGACCTCGGAAGTGCGCCAGCTGGTGAAACAGCAGAGCACCGCCATCCAGGGCTTTTTCGAGGCCCGGGGGCAGGTGATCCACAGCATCTTTGCCAACCCCCAGGTGGTCCGTTTCTTCCGCGACTATGACCAGCGCGGCGAGCCTCTGGCGGCGAACAGCGACTATCAGGATGTGGTTCGCTACTTCCGCCATTTCTCCAACCAGGACCGCAGCATCAAGAGCATCTTCTTCGGCAGCGAAAACACGCACGAGTATTTCGATCTGAATGGCCGCTACGAGGATGACCCCAACTACTACACCTCGAAGCGCCCCTGGTGGGGGGAGGCGATTGCCCAGAATCGCCTGTTCGTGGGCGACCCGGCGGTGGACGCCAATGACGGTTCCATCTCGGCCACGGTCAAGCTGCCGCTGTATGAAGAGGGCCGCTTCCTTGGCATCGGAGGCATGGACATCCTGATCAGCACCATTGGTGAGCGCCTGTTGTCTGAGGTGCGCTACCAGGGGGAGGGGCAGGCGTTTTTGATCACCGAGCAGGGCAAGTTGGTGTTTTTCCCGGGCTTTAGTGAGGCGTTCCCCCCGGGCTCGATGATGACCGAGGTGGACCGCCAGTTTAGCGATACTCAGGGCTTCGCGGCGCTGGCGGCGGCGCTTAAATCGACCCCCAGCGGACAGGCCGAAGTGCAGCTGTCCGGCGAGCCGATGTTGGTGGAGTGGCAAAGTGTCGAGAGCGACTACCCGCACCTGCGTTGGCGTCTGGGTCTGCTGCTGCCCCAGAGTGTGATCGCCCAGCGGGTGACCGACGCCGCCTGGTCCACCGCCTGGGCCAGCATCGGCTTTACCCTGCTGTTGTGCCTGCTGGTGTGGGCCATGTTGCTGCCGCTGCGCAGCCAGTTGGGTCGCCTGCTGGCCGCCATGGAGGAGATCGCCGACGGTGATGCGGATCTGCGTCAGCGCATCGAGCTGGATCGCATCGACGAACTGGGACGCCTCGGCAGCGCCTTTAACCGCTTTGCCAGCCGAATTCACGAACTGGTGCGCCAGACCGCCAACATGACCAGTTCGGTGCGTTCGGCCAGCGCCAACGCCGGAGAGGTCTGGCAGAAAACCATGCTGGCCATTGAGGAGCAGAAGGTGGAAGTGGACCAGGTGTCGACCGCCACTACCGAAATGGCCCAGACCAGCCACGAAATGGCGCAGGCGGCGGCCCGGGTCAGCAAGCACGCCGAATCCGCCCAGCACCAGGTGGACC
>CAZWED010000380.1:0-2908 GCA_964632645.1 uncultured Ferrimonas sp.
CATTGTAACGAGGCAATCCGTCTTAGCTTGGCGAGAAGACACTGCCGATTACTATTCAACCCACAGATATATCCGCCCTTCCTAGCGTCATGCGACCAAGCCCCTGGAAAACTGAAACCATGTGGTCAGATGACCAACGTGAAACGGTCATCTGACAATTTGTATCTTGATTGTTTACGCCGGTTGTTTCAGGTTGTGATGTTCAACCGGTATCGCATCCCATCCCGACTTCACGGTACGAAGCAGGTCGACCACTTCCAGCAACGCATCCACATCGTTACTTTGGTTGGCGCTGACCAGCCGGCGCATCATGTAGTCGTACATGGCGGACAGGTTCTGGGCGATCTCCCCACCCTGTTCAAAGTCCAGGGCGGCCTGGAGGTGGGCGATGATCTCCATGGTACGGCTGATCAGCTCGCCTTTTTTGGCCTGTTCACCCTGCTCCGTCGCCAGTTTGGCCTGCAGCAACTTGTCGATGCTTCCACCAAGCAACAATTGCACCACTTTGTGAGGACTGGCCTCGGCGGCCTGGCTGCTGATGTTGACTTTGTTGTACGCCTTCAGTGAGCCTCGCATTACCCTTTTCCTGATTCTATTTGCTGATAAGTCTGGACCTGCTTGCGGCCCTTCCGATAGCCGCCCAGGCGCATGCGCTGGTCGGCCAGATGTTGGTTTGCCTGGATGGCCAGATACTGAGTCAATCGCAACTGTTCCTGGAGCCAGTCGGGGTTCTGGCCCAACTCTGTAGCCATCAGAGCGGTCAATGCCGCCTCCCGGGCCATCAGATCGTCAGTCAGTTGTGCCAGACCCAGCTCCCGCGCTTCGTCTTCCGCGCCGGTCAGCCCTTTCAGGGCCGACTCGATGCGTTGATTCAGTTCATCCAGTTGCGCTGCTGTGGCCATGATCAATTATTTCTTACCAGGCCCGGCAGGCTGCCGAGGCGCTCAGTCAGCATCGCGGCCTGCGCGTTCAGCTGATACACGATGGCGTCCATGGCGTTGAACTGTTTAAACAGGCGAGCTTCGTACGCCGACATCTGGCGGGTCAACTGCTCGCGGTCTGTCTCGATGCGATCCAGCTGGCCCTTGAGGGTGTCATCCCGGCTGGAAAGCAGGCCGCCGGTTTGGGTATAGACGTCGACGGTGCTGTCGAGACGGTACGCCAGGCCGGTGTCTTCCGCGGCAAACAGCTGCGCCAGGCTGGCCATATCGCTGTCCAGCGTCTCTTTCAGCTTGTCGTCGTCGATCTCCAGCTTGCCGTAGCGGTCAAAGCTGACGCCAAACTGGGACAGCGAGCCGGTTTCACCATTGCCCAGGTCGAAACTGCTGCTCATCACGTTGCGCATCTGGCTGGTGATGGTACGGGGCAGACTGTCCCCCTGCAGCGGACCGGCGGCTTCGGTTTCCGGGTCGTACGCGGTCAGTGTGCCGATCGAGTCCTGCAGTTTGTTGTAGGCCTCGACAAACTCCTCCACCGCGCTCTTGGCGCCGGACGCGTCTTTGCTGACCGTGACCTTGGTGGTCTTGCTCAGGTCGGCGTCCTTGAGGTTGAGGGTCACCCCCTGGATGGCGTTCTTCACTTCGTTGCTTTGCGACGTGACGTCCAGGCCATCAATGGTGAGGGTGGCGTTGGCGGCGGCCACCAACTCCTCCATGGCGCCAAAGGTGTCGGTCAGCCCTGTGCCACTGGTGTCGGTGGCGGTGACGGTGATCTCGTTGTCGGTGCCGGTGTTGTCCGAGGTCATCACCAGGCGGGGGCCCGTGTCGCCGGTGATGATGGTGGCGGTGACGCCCGGGTTGTCTTCCGCGCTGTTGATCTTGGCGGCGATGTCCGCGAGGGTGTCGTCCGCTTCCACCGCCAGTGTCATGGAGAGCGGGTTGCCCTCCTCATCCACGCCGGCCGTGATGCTGAGCGAGCCTTCACCGATGGGGGCGTCCGGATCCGCCACGGCGACGGAACCCACCTTGTGGCTTTCGGCCAGGGATTTCACCACCACGTTGTAGGTGCCGGCGGTGGCGGTGCTGCTGGCACTGGCGGTCAGGTAATCGCTCAGGTTGGTTGCGGCTTTGCGCTTGTCGAAGGTTTCCAGTTTCTGGAGTCGCTCCAGCTTGTCCTGAAACTCGCTCATGGCGGATTTGAGGGAGCCGATGGCCGAGATCTCTGTCTGAACCGCCGCTTCGCGCTGATCCAGGGTCACCTGGCGCGGCACAAAGCTGGCGTCCACCAGGGCGGAGACGATACCGTTGATGTCCAGTCCGGAACCAATACCTGCGGCCGTTAAGCCCATAACAACATCCTTAGGCGCGCGCGCCTCTGGCCTGATCAGGCCTCGGTTTCAACCAACATGCCGGTGAGATCCGACAAACGGGCGGCAAGCTCCAGCACCTCTTCGGCAGGAATTTGCCGGATCACTTCGTCCGTGGTGATGTCTTTGACCACCACCACATCCCGGCCGGTGTCCTCATCCACGTGGAATGAGAGGCCGCGCTGGATGCCACCCACAAAGTGCTCCAACTCCTCGGCAATGCGACTCAGCTGGCCCCGGTCCATGCCGGCGTCCTGCGACTCGGTGCCTTGGGCAACCGCGCTGACCGATCCCGGGGTGGCCGATGACACGGGCTGTGCCGCGCCACTGATGCCGGCGTCGTGCGCGCCCGTTGCCGCCGTTGAGGTTTTAAAAGCAGGATCCGTACCAGAAAGACCCAGCGAATCGATGCCATTCATGTTGATGGACTCCTTGTGGTGTGCCGAACGTCCCGTTCCGACCGTTATTACCCGTCACCGCCGGGGTATAAAAAAACGGCAGGGGCAAGCCCCTACCGTCCTTATCGGCCGTCGATGACGATCCTTTAGAGCAGGGACAGAGCCAGCTGCGGGATCTGGTTGGCCTGGGCCAGCATGGCGGAGC
>CAZWED010000381.1:0-2903 GCA_964632645.1 uncultured Ferrimonas sp.
TAACCCTCAGGCCATCACCGTGGGACGGACCCGTTAAATCCGGCCTCACAACCCATTTCATGATGATCTGAATCGGTTTTCATAACCCTCAGGGCATCTGCGCAAAAAGCCCGGCATGTTGCCGGGCTTTTTTGTACCTGGTGTTTTTCGTCCAGACAACGGACGGCCACTACCGTTCGGGCATGCCCGTTTGAGTGCCGGGCTCACGCGCCGCCTCAATGACAGAGGTTTCCGCCCTTTCAATGGCGGCTCGCAAACGGGAAATGTAGTCCGGTGGAAATTCGTATACGGGCATTGTCGCTTTAAGCGTTAACCCCCGCTGTTCAGGCGTCAGGTCGTACATCAGCATCATCAGAATGTCGCTGCTGGCCCAGGGGCTGTTGCGGAAGTAGCCATGTCCATTACCGCTGCTGGCCCCTTCGGCATCCGTCACGTCAATGACGCTGATGTGCGCGCGTCGCTCTTCCAAAAGGCGTCGCCCTCCGGCCGGGAAGTTGCCCTCGACAATCGGTTGTCCGAGGCGCTCGCGCCGCGTGAGCCATCGCGAAAATCCGAGCGCTTTGTCTTTCTCTGAAACGTAGATGCTCATGTGTCGTGGCACATCCAGGGCGCCATCCGCCAGATAAGCCGCAAACACTTGCCGATCCAGATCGCTGCCAACCATGACCAGATTACCCAGTCGGTGCCGGGCAAAGATCGCGTCCCGGCTCTGGCCGTCGTTCATCAGGGCCAGTTGTTCGAAAGCGCGCGCGGCCAGGCGGGTGCCATTGCTGTAGGCAATGATGTGAATCGCCTCGGCGTCGGTTTGCTCTGCCAGGTACTCGAGGAATTTACGCAGGTGTCTCGCGTAGCCGTTCGAGGTGTCCGTGTCGCGAAAATACGCCCAGGTATTCGGTGTTGACGGCCAGGCGTAGCCAATCATTACGCCGTCATAGCCGAGAAAGTGCCAGAGCTCGGTGGCCACCAACATTGGGTTTTCAAAAACCACCTTATAGCCGTGTACGTAGATGTAGATGTGCTTGCGCTTTGAGCGACTGAGCTGGGCGTTGACCGCACTGGCAAACTCCTCATCCCCGTCCAGCAGTTCGGCGCCGTAATCTTCACGCAAAGCAAAGCCGGGAATCGTGTCCTCGAGGATGCCGTATTCGGTAATGCCGGTCACGCGGATGGGGTAGTCTTTAGAGCGGTGCTTCAACAGGGAAACCTGCCTGAGTTCTTGCCAATCCACATCCTCACCAAACAGCGACAGCTTCGCCACACCAAGCCGGACAAGCTGTCCCCGCTCATTGACGTAGTGCTGTTCCTTGTCGTCATCGGTAGCCGGTCTGCGGTCCGTGGCATACAACACCCCGCCATAGGGGATCGCTGCCATCGGATCGGTGGCTGGCAGGGGGTTTCGTTGGCCATCAACATAGACGTCCGGGGCCGGCATCAGGTTGACCTCATCCAGCACTCGGTTCGCGCAGCCCGACACCAGGATCGACATCAGGGCGATCAGCCACGCCCGACCGGCAAAATCCTCGACTCGAATCATCATCCCCACTGAGTGGCCGCTGACCGGCCACCCACTCCCCCAGACTAAACAAAGCCGTTGTTTCACTGAGTCTAGCAGTCCGGAATCGTGAAAATGCAGGGTGGATACAATCATTTAGAGGCGGCATGATGTGGAACAGTCTACCGCCCTCCCCTTGTCACCTCAGCACGCGCACAAAAAAGAAAGCCCGGCACATTGCCGGGCTTCACTGACCGTATCAGGACGTCTTCCGTTCGGGGGCCGCGGCCGGTTGCAGCACGGCCAGCACCAGCAACCCTATTATGACCGCTGCGACGATCGACATCAGCCGTTTGCCATCGGACAGCAGTGCGGTACCGGCGGTTTCCGTCAGCCCGTAATACACCAGTACCACAAAACCGGTATAGAGCAGCTGGAGGCTGTTAAAGCTGGCCCGGTGCTTGATCGCATAGATCCCCATCAGCATGGAGCACACCAACGCGGCGCCGAGCTGGCCAACCATATTGGTTTGCAGCAGGCTCATCAGCAGCACCGGCAGCGCAAACAGAAATCCCCCGTAGGTGGTTGCCAGCCGAAACAGACCGTACTGTCTGCCAGCAATGGGATTGGGGTCTTTGATGATGTTGGCGACGGTGATGGCAATGATGGTGCTTTGCGCCAGATCCAACCGGATGACGCCCCACAGCACCACAATCACCACCGCCGCTTTCACCATCAGGTGCCAAATCTCGGTATGCACCGCCAGATTGGGCGGCGGCTTCGGCGCCTCGGCGATGGCGTCGCCCCCGGGAAACAGGAAGTACGCCAGGTACGCCGTCAACCCCGCATACAGCAGCTCAAGCAACAGGCTCAGGGACAGCTGACTCACGTCAGCGCCTTTCTGCTGGGTAAACACCGCAACCAGAGCGGTGGAGACCAGCATCAGGATACCGAGCAGGTCGGTCGGGTTGTCCCGTACGCGCTGCATACACCAGTACACCAGCACAAACAGCATGAGGTAGTAGACCAGGGGGTGGTCGATCAACAGGACGCTGATCTGGGCTTGCACCCAGGCGGTCGCCGCGAGCACGGAAGCCATCATCACCACCATGATGACCGGCGGTGCAACCGGCGATACCGAGAGGAACACAGCGGTAAGCGCCGGCGCAATCAACGGCAGCCGGGTGCCAAACTGGTGTTGCAGAAACAGCAGCAACACCGGGAACACCGCCAGGCGGATCAGGCCATTGGCGCGACTATGAAACATAGCTCAGGTAACTCCAGATCCAGGTCCAGAGGTCCAGCAGTTGCTCGCCAATGGGCGTCTGGCCGGGATAGAAGCTCACGGTGGCCCGGACCCCGTAACGCAGCTGCACATCCTCGGGCAAGTCGAGGAAGCGGATGTTCACCG
>CAZWED010000382.1:0-2903 GCA_964632645.1 uncultured Ferrimonas sp.
GCCCAGACCGGTACCGGTAAAACCCTGGCGTTCCTGGTCGCCACCTTCCACGAACTGCTGAAGCAGTCCGCGCCGGAAGGCCACGACGGCAAGAGCCCCCGCGCGCTGATCATGGCGCCGACCCGTGAGTTGGCGATCCAGATCTTCAAGGATGCCGAGCCCCTGTCCCAGGCCACCGGTCTGAAACTGGGTCTGGCCTACGGCGGTGAGGGTTACGACACCCAGCGCGCGGCGCTGGAAGCGGGCGTCGACATCCTGATCGGCACCACGGGCCGCCTGATCGATTACTACAAGCAGGGCACTTACAAGCTTAACGGCATTCAGGTGATGGTGCTGGATGAAGCGGATCGCATGTTTGATCTGGGCTTTATCAAGGACATCCGTTACCTGTTCCGTCGTATGCCGCCGCCGGCCGAGCGTCGCAACATGCTGTTCTCCGCCACCCTCTCCTTCAAGGTGCAGGAGCTGGCTTATGAGCACATGAACGAGCCGGAGCACGTGCAGGTGGAGCCGGAACAGAAAACCGGCAAGCGCATCAAGGAGGAGCTGTTCTACCCCTCCAACGAAGACAAGATGCGTCTGCTGCTGACCCTGATTGAAGAGGATTGGCCGGAAAAAGCCATCATCTTCGCTAACACCAAGCACCGCTGCGAGGACATCTGGGCCTGGCTGGCGGGCGACGGCCACCGCGTGGGCCTGCTGACCGGTGACGTCCCGCAGAAGAAGCGGGTGAAAATCCTGGAGCAGTTCAAAGCCGGTGAAGTCGACTTCCTGGTGGCCACCGACGTGGCCGCCCGTGGTCTGCACATCGCCGACGTGACCCACGTCTTCAACTACGATCTGCCGGACGACTCGGAAGATTACGTGCACCGCATCGGCCGGACCGGCCGGGCGGGCGCCACCGGGCACTCCATCAGCTTTGCCTGTGAGCAGTATGCGCTGAACCTGCCGGCGATCGAGGAGTACATTGGTCACCAGATCCCGGTGAGCGGCTACGACGCTGACGCCCTGCTGACCGACATTACGCGTCCGCAACGGATCCAGCGCAACCGCCGACCCGGTGGTCGCGATGGTCAGCGACGTGATGGCCGCAGTGGCGGCGGTCGGGGCCCACGGCCCCGGCGTTAACAAGGATAACGGCGGCCTGAGGGTCGCCGTTTTGCCATTGGTTTGAACCGATGGCCCGGACAATCACCCAGCGGGCGCCGCCCGATACCCGTTTCCCCTATGGCCAAACCCCACTCTGCTGACTCCGAATCCCTGGTTGCCGCCATCACACTCGGCTCCAACAGCTTCAATATGCTGATCGCCAGGACCGGCACACCGGTGCCCACCATCATCGCCAAACACAAGCGCAAGGCGCGACTGGCCAGAGGGCTGGCCCTGAATGGCCACATCGGTGACAGCGCCATGGCGGAGGGGCTGGCCTGTCTGGCCTGGTTTGGTGAGCTGCTGGTGCAGTATCAGCCCGCCCGGGTGGCGGTGCTGGCTACCGCGGCACTGCGGCAGGCGGACAACGCGGCCGATTTTATTGCCCGCGGTGAACCCCTGCTGGGTTACCCCATCGAGGTGATCAGCGGAGAGCGGGAAGCGACCCTGATCTACCAGGGGATGCGGGCAGCCACCGAAGTGTCCGGTACCGTGATGGTGCTGGATATTGGTGGGGCCAGCACCGAACTGGTGGTGGGTGACGAACAGGGGATGGCGTTTAAGCACTCCTTTGAGCTGGGGTGTGTGACCACCATGCAGGGCCCGCTGAAAGCCGGGCTCGGCGCAGAGAGCCTGGCCCGGGTTCGGGCAACGGTTGAGCAGGCCCTCGCCCCCTTTACCGACGTTCTGGCGCCCTACCACGGCATCCCTGCTCTGGGGGTTTCCGGCACGGTACGCAGCCTGTTTGAGCTGTTTGAGGCGCGCGGAACGCCACTGGAAGCGATTACCCCAATCGAATTGTCCGACATCACCGAAGAGTTGCTGAGCCTGGGGCATAATGCCTTGCCCGGCCTGGATCCGGAGCGCGTACCCACCTTTGCCGCCGGGGTGGCACTGTTGTCAGGCTTTATGGCCAACCTGCAGATGCCCCGTCTGGAACTGGGGGGTGGGGCACTGCGAGAGGGGGTGCTGGTTGAGCTGGCACGGGAACTGGCCGAAAACCGGGGCACATGCGCCGAATAAACTTTATTATTCCATTTGGGCATAAAGGATCGGACGCTTCATTGGGTATCCTGCGCGTCTGAGGGAGACACCCAGAGCAATCCTTTGGGTTTGAGCATAATTACAAATCACTCCCGCCAGTTTTTCGAGGCGAACCGGAGTTATATCCGGATAAGGTACGACTACTATGAATTTGTTTGTTTTGCTTAACGTCGTGGTGATGTTGGGCCTGTTCTACCTGCTGTTCACTCTGCAGCAAAAGCACGTCAAGTTTACCCGTCGGGTCTTCCTGGCCCTGGGTCTGGGCATCGGCTACGGCGCCTTGCTGCAGTGGGCTTACGGCGGTGGTTCTCCGGTCCTGAGTCAATCCATTGAGTACTTCGATATTGCCGGTAAGGGCTACGTTCAGCTGCTGAAGATGATCGTGGTGCCGCTGGTGATGGTGTCGATCATCAGCGCCATCCTTAAGCTCAAAGACGGCCAGTCTCTGGGCAAAATCTCCGGCCTGACCATCGGCGTTCTGCTGTTTACCGTGGCCATTGCCGGCCTGATCGGCATGGCGGTGGCCCACCTGTTCGGCCTCTCTGCCGAGGGGCTGACGGAGGGTGCCCGTGAGGCGGAACGTGCGGCGGCACTGCTGGCCCGTGAAGGGGCGGCGGAGCAGATCTCCATCGCTCGCACCCTGGTGGAACTGATCCCGGCCAACCCCTTCCTGGACATGACCGGTGCCCGTGACACCTCCATCATCTCCG
>CAZWED010000383.1:0-2901 GCA_964632645.1 uncultured Ferrimonas sp.
GAAGATCCCCGCTACCAGGTGGGCGACAAGGTGATTCTGACCGGCTGGGGCGTGGGTGAGCGCCACTGGGGTGGCATGAGCCAACGGGCCCGGGTTAAGGGGGACTGGCTGGTTCCGCTGCCTGAGGCCCTGAGCCCGGAGCAGGCGATGGCCATCGGCACCGCCGGCCTGACCGCCATGCTGTGCGTTCAGGCGCTGGAGCAGGCAGGCGTCACCCCGGCTCAGGGACCGATCCTGGTCACCGGCGCCAGCGGCGGCGTTGGCTCCGTGGCCGTTACCCTGCTGGCAAAAGCCGGCTACGAGGTGCACGCCGTCACCGGCCGTGCCGATAACGGCGAGTGGCTGAAGCAACTGGGTGCCCATACCGTGCTGCCGCGCAGCGAGTTTGAAGGGCCGGTTCGCCCGCTGGACAAAGCGATCTGGGCGGGGGCCGTAGACACCGTGGGCGGCAGCATTCTGGCCAAGGTGCTGAGCCAGATGGCCTACGATGGCGCCGTGGCCGCCTGTGGCCTGGCCGCCAGCTACGACCTGCCGACAACAGTGATGCCTTTTATCCTGCGTGGGGTAAAATTGCTCGGCGTCGATTCCGTCATGTGCCCCTTTGAACGTCGAATGGCTGCCTGGCAGCGCCTTTGTACCGATCTGGGGCAACAACACTTCGACGCCTTCAGCACCGTCGCTCACCTTGACGAGGTGCCCGAGCTGGCCCAAAAAATCATCCAGGGACAGGTGCGGGGACGGGTGCTGATCAAACCCTGAAACTGCCGTGGAGATGCGCTCGGAATGACCGACACCCAAACCCGGATCATGGAACTGGAAGCCAGGATCGCTTATCAAGACAGTACCATCGAACAACTGAATGACACCGTGGTCGAATTGAGCGCGCAGGTTCGCAAGCAGGCGGAGCAGATCCGCCTGCTGGCCGAGCGCCTCAAGTCGCTGCCCAACAGTTCGGTGGCGGATCTCAGCGAGGAAACCCCTCCCCCGCATTACTGACAGGAGCGCCGATGACACCGATGGCCATAGCCCAGCTGGGCGAGCCGATTCTGCGACAACGCGCCCGGCCGGTCGTCGATGCCACCGACCCCGCCATCCGGACGCTGTGGCAGCGGATGCTGGTCACCATGGAGGCCGCCGGTGGGGTGGGCATTGCCGCCCCCCAGGTGTTTGAACCGCTGCGCCTGATGATCATCGCCTCCCGCCCCAACGCCCGCTATCCCGATGCGCCCCAGATGGCTCCGGTGGTGATGATCAATCCCGAGATCACCGCCACCGGAGGGGCCCCGGCCACGTACGTGGAGGGGTGCCTGTCGGTGCCGGGGATCCGGGGACGGGTGACTCGCCCCAGCGAGGTGACGGTGCGCTACACCGATCCGGACGGCGCGGCTCAGACGCTCAGCCTCAGTGGCTTTCCCGCGCGCATCTTTCTGCACGAGTTCGACCATCTGGAGGGACGCACCTTTCTCGACCAGGTGGAAAGCCCGGCGGATCTCATTGCCCAATCGGTGTGGGAGAAACAATGCCAAAGCGCCTGATCGCCGCCCTGCTGCTGATGGCATTGACGGGGTGTGCAGGCAGCAGCCTGTTTCAGCCCTATCCCAGCAGAATGGTGCCGGTGAAACAGGCGCTGTCCCAGGGCGATGCGCAACGGGCCCTGTCCGAGCTGGAGCCGGGACTGAGTGGCAGCGATGCCCTGCTGTACGCCCAGGAGGCGGGGCGGGTGGCGGCACTGGCCGGTGACACCGCCGCCAGCCAGGCCTACTACCGGGAGGCCATGAGGGAATACCAGCGCTACGACTGGAAGGCGATCGTCTCCCTCTCCGACCTGACCGCCCAGTTGGGCGGCTCCACCGTGTCGGACAACCTTATCCCCTATCACGGCCAGGCTTACGAGCGGGTTCTGGTGCACCAGCAGCAATCGCTCAACTATCTCTGGCAGGGCGATCTGCAAGGCGCGCTGGTGGAGGTGCGGCGGGCCGATCAGGCCCAGACCGAATCCCTGAAGGCCTACCAGGACGCCCTCAAATCCACCCGGGCGATCAGCAACGCCGCGGTGGACGCGGAGCTGACCGAACTGGACCGGCAGGCCGGCAATGCCCCCAACTCCTTTATCAACGCCTACGTCCTGCTGAGTAACGCCGCGCTGTACGAAGCCAACGGGCAGCCCAACGACGCCCTGATCGACATCCGTAAGGCGTTGCAGGTGTATCCGGAGAACCGGATGCTGCAGCGGGAACTGGTGCGCCTCTCCTGCCAACTGGCCATCGACTGCGCCGCACTGAGTGAACGTTATGGTGACCCCGTCCTCCCCGGCGCCGACCAGGGCCGCCTGGTGGTGCTGTACGAAGCGGGCTACCTGCCGCCCCGGGACAGCGTTTTCATCCCCTTTTCCTGGGATGGGCACTACCAGCAGATCGCGCTGCCCACCTATCGCCGCGGCGGCCCGGAACCGGGCCCGCTGAGCCTGCAGGTCGGGCCCGCCCACCTGACCACCGAACCGGTGGCCGATCTGGACGCCATGGCCGCCCGGGCGCTGCAGGAGCAATACCCCTTTATCCTGCTTCGTCAGGCCATTAGACTGACCGCCAAGCACAACGCCAATCGATGGGCGGAGCGCCAGGGGGGTGATCTGGGCGCCTTCACCATGGAGGTGTTCAACGCCCTGACGGAACAGGCCGACAAGCGCAGCTGGCTGACCCTGCCCCGCCAGGCCCAGGCCTGGGCCGGCTTTGTGGCGGCGGGGAGTTACGACGTCAGCGTTGGCGCTGAGCGCACCACCCTTACCCTGACTCCGGGACGCACAACGGTGCTCTGGGTTGCCCGACAGGGCGGCCTGACCCGGATCCAGTCCATACTGATTTGAGAGAACGCCTAAGGAACCGAACCATGACGATCACCAGC
>CAZWED010000384.1:0-2893 GCA_964632645.1 uncultured Ferrimonas sp.
GGTGAAGCTCCAGAACCACAACTTCTCACCGGCATTGGAGAACCCGGAGTCCGGGTGCTTGCCTTTGAACGGTCCGAAGTTGAGGTAGCCCCCCACCACCATGAACCACTTCAGGTCATAGGCGGCCGGGATGTTGTGCTTCATCCAGCGCAGCATGGCGATCACCGCAAAGATGGCAAAGGGGATCGCCATGTAGTCGTGGATCGGCTTGGCGATGGCCGCCAGGGCGCCTACGCCGTCCGGCCCCAGGAAGGAACCGAAAACGAAACGCCCCGCCATCAGTGACAGCCCCGTCAGGATCAACAGGATGCAGGGGATCGCCATCATCCAGTGCACCAGGATGTCCAGCTTGCGCCAGCGCAGCACCTCCACACCGGAGAAGCCCTTCTCCAGCTTGGCGGCACCGTTGACCAGAACAAACAGCGCGAAGATCGCGATCATCCCGAACAGCGCCAGCGCCAGCACCTGTGACAGCCACCCGGACCGCGACTGGATCAGGGTGGGGTCGTAGGTGTTGATCAGGCTCTTATGGAACGGGCTGGTCGAGGCCGTGGTGCCCACTTCGCCGGCTTTGATCTCGCTCCACATGGGATTGAGTTCATTGGAGGTGGGCGGGGCTTCCTCCCCTGCCACCTCCGCCGCCTGGGCGGCCATCACCGACTGCACCAGCTGGGCGTCCGCGTCCGGCGGGGACTCGGCCGCCAGCACCGGCACGGCAAACGCCGCCGCCAGCACCAGCATGGCCAAAGCACGTCGGAACATGATTACGAGTGTCATAATCCTTCCTCCTTGCTCAGCCATCCCAGCCGGCTTCTGCCGCGCCACGTACCGCGACCCGCTGACGGAAGATCTGGGAGATCACCGCAGAGTCACCGGCCAGGAGCGACTTGGTGGAGCACACTTCGGCGCAGAAGGGCAGTTTGCCCTCGGCGATCCGGTTGGCGCCATAGAGTCGGGCTTCCTTCTCGGAGCCCGGCTCGGCGTCGGGACCACCGGCACAGTAGGTGCATTTGTCCATCTTGCCGCGGGCACCGAAAGCGGTCTGCTTCGGGAACTGCGGCGCCCCAAAGGGGCAGGCGTACAGGCAGTAACCGCAGCCGATGCACTTGTCCTTGCTGTGACGGATGATGCCCTCTGCGGTCCGCTCAAAGCAGTCCGCCGGACACACCGCCATACAAGGGGCGTCGGAGCAGTGCATGCAGGCCACCGAGATGGAGACCTCTTTGCCCAGTACCCCGTCGTGCATGGTGACCACGCGTCGCCGCGCGATCCCCCACTCCAGGGCACTGTTGTTGGCGTTTTTACAGGCGACGGTACAACCGTTGCACTCGATGCAGCGTTTGGTGTCGCACAGGAATTTCATCGTAGCCATAGTGATTCCCGTCCTTAAGCCTTGGTGATCTGGCAGAGTGACACCTTGGTTTCCTGCATCTGGGTCACGATGTCATAGCCGTAGGTCATGGCCGTGTTGGCCGACTCACCCTGGATGTAGGGCACGGTGCCTTCCGGATAACCGGGCACCAGCGATTCACCCTCGAAGATCCCGGCAAAGTGATAGGGCATAAAGCATTCGCCCGGGATCACCCGCTCAGTCACCAACGCATGGATGTACAGCTTCGGCCCTTCCGGAGAGTGCAGCACCACGGCATCGCCATCCCGAATGCCACGATCCGAGGCATCGGCGGGGTTGATCTCCACAAACATGGTTTGCTGAAGTTCCGCCAGCCACGGGTTGGAACGGGTCTCCTCACCGCCCCCTTCGTACTCCACCAGACGCCCGGAGGTCATCACTATCGGGAATTTCTTGTCGAGGTCTTCCGCCATCACCTTCTCCTGAATGGAGCGGTAGAGGGTCGGCAGACGGGCCACCTGACGGTCTTCGTAACTGGGGTACTTGACCATCAGATCACGACGCGGGGAGTAGAGCGGTTCGCGGTGGATCGGCACTTCATCCGGGAAGGTCCAGACCCGACAGCGGGCACGGGCATTACCGAACGGGATGCAGCCATGTTTCATCGCCACCCGCTGGATGCCGCCGGACAGATCAGTCTTCCAGTTGCGGCCTTCCGCCGCCGCCTTCTCTTCCTCGGTCAGTTCATCCCACCAGCCCAATTGCTTGAGCATGTCGGCGGTGAACTCGGGGAAGCCGTTACCGATGTCGTTGCCCAGTGAGCCCGGGTCGTCCGCCAGCAGGTTGTCCCCTTCGTACTCCACACCGAAGCGGGCACGGAAGTTACCGCCCCCCTCCATCACGTGCTTGGAGGTGTCGTAGAGAATGTGGGTGCCCGGGTGCTTCAGCTCCGGGGTGCCCCAGCATGGCCACGGCAGACCGTAGGTTTCGCCCTTGCAGGGGCCGCCCTTGGCTTGCAGGTCCTCGAACTCGAAGGTGCCCCAGTTTTCCTGGTGCAGCTTGAGGCGTTCGGGTGACTGGCCGGTGTAGCCCACGGTCCACATGCCACCGTTGTACTCACGGGTGATGTCCTCAATCAGCGGGACGCTGCCCTGAACCTCGATGTTCTTGAACATCTGGTCGGCAAAGCCCAGCTTCTTGGCGAACAGGTACATGATTTCGTGGTCCGGCTTGGACTCGAACATCGGCTCCACCACCTGGCTGCGCCACTGCAGGGAGCGGTTGGAATTGGACACCGAGCCGTAGGTTTCGAACTGGGTGGCCGCCGGCAGCAGGTACACGCCGTCGGTGCGGGTGTGCATCACCCCCGCCATGGTCGGATAGGGATCCACCACCACCACCGCATCCATCTTGTTCAGCGCTTCGCGCACTTCACGCCCCCGGGTTTCGGTGTTCACCGACTGTCCGAGGAAGAACGCCAGACGGATGTTGTCCTTCTGACCCAGCTTGGCCTTGTCCTCCATCACGCCATCGTGCCAGCGT
>CAZWED010000385.1:0-2878 GCA_964632645.1 uncultured Ferrimonas sp.
CAGACAGAAACGAAAAAAGGGGCTTAACGCCCCTTTCTGTGGATGTGCTCAATCGCGGTATGGCGATTACCAGATCCGTACCCGCTCCTCTTTGGGGATGTAGAGCTTGTCGCCCGGCTGGACGTCAAACGCTTCATACCAGGCGTCGTGGTTACGGGGAGCCAGTGCGCGGTAACGACCCGGTGCGTGGGTACCGGCACGCAGCTGGTTGAGCATGCTCTGCTCGGTGCGCTTCTCTTTCCAGACCTGGGCCCAGGCCAGGAAGAAGCGTTGATCACCGGTCAAACCGTCAATCACCGGCGCCTCTTCGCCGTTCAGGCTCAGCTTGTAGGCGTGGTACGCCATTGCCAGGCCACCGACATCACCAATGTTCTCGCCGAGGCTGTTGCGGCCATTCACGAAGTTACTGGGGATGGGCTCATACTTGCTGTACTGGGCCACCAGATTGTCGGCACGCGCCTCGAAAGCGGCGCGATCTTCGTCGGTCCACCAGTTGCGCTGGATGCCGTTGGCGTCAGACTTGGAGCCCTGATCGTCGAAGCCGTGACCCATCTCATGGCCAATCACCGCACCGATGCCGCCGTAGTTGACCGCCGGATCCGCATTGGGATCGAAGAACGGGGGCTGCAGGATGGCCGCGGGGAACACGATCTCGTTGAAGGAGCTGTTGTAGTAGGCGTTCACCCGTTGCGGGGTCATGCCCCAGCGGTTGCGGTCCGTCTTTTTCAGCTCACGCTCAACGCTCTGGGCGTTGAAGAAACGGCGCAGTGCCTGCACGTTGCCGATCAGGTCGTCGTCGGACAGCTCAAGGCCATCAAAGGACTGCCACACGTCGGGGTAACCGATCTTCGGATTGAACGCCGCCAGCTTAGCCCGGGCGTTCACCTTGGTTTCCTCACCCATCCACTCAAGCGAGTCGATGCGCTGCCCCATCGCCGTGCGCAGGTTCTCAACCAGTTCGGACATCTGCTGCTTGGAGGATTCGGGGAAGTACTTGGCCACATAAACCTTGCCGATGGCAAAGCCCAGTGACTCCGTGCCGGACATCTGCTCAACGGCGCGCTTCCAGCGCGGACGGGGCTCAACCTGGCCGCTTAAGGTGGTGCCAAAGAAGCGGAAGTTGGCGTCGTAGATCTCCTCGGAGAGGAAGCTGGCGTTGTTGCTGATGGTGTGGAACGTCAGGTAGTCCTGCCACACGTTCAGCGGCTCATTGCCAATCAGTTCGATCATCGCTTTTGTCGGCTCTGGGTAGGCGATGTTCAACTGCGGCAGCTGGAAGCCGGATGGGGCGATAAAGCGGTCCCAATCAAAG
Source organism: uncultured Ferrimonas sp. (assembly GCA_964632645.1). Classification (GTDB taxonomy): domain Bacteria; phylum Pseudomonadota; class Gammaproteobacteria; order Enterobacterales; family Shewanellaceae; genus Ferrimonas. The sequence goes on from CAZWED010000385.1 coordinate 1,313, forward strand.
CCCGGATATTCTTTGGCCAGATCGGCACGCTTGATCTGGTTCAGGGTCAGGTCACGGTTGCGACGTTGCTCACGGGGCCACTGCTGTTCCGCCAACTTGGTTTCCAGCGCCAGAATGGCCTGGGCCCGCGACTCGGCGTTCTCAACCCCGGCAAAGCCCAGCACCTCGACGATGTGTGCTACGTAAGCCTCGCGGATCTTGGCGAACCGCTCGGCGTCTTCCAGGTAGAAGGAACGGTCCGGCAGTCCCAGGCCCGCAGCGTACAGGGTCAGCTCGTACTGATTGGGATCCAGCCGGTTAAACCACATGCCACCGGCCAGCGGGCTGGTGGCGCCGGTCAGCCACGCCTCACCGAATACGGTGGTTAAGTCTGCGCGGGAGTCAATCGCCTGGATCTGGTCCAGCGTTGCCTGAATGGGCTTGAGACCCGCGGCGTTGATGGTGTCGACGTCCATGTAGGCGCGGTAGAAGTCAGCAATCAGCTGCTCCTCTTCGTTCAGATCGTCGCGGGACAGGATGTCATCGATGATGCCTTTAACCCGCTCCTCGCTGCGCTCGCCCAGCTTGTTGAAGGCACCAAAGCGGGTCTTGTCGGCGGGCATCACGTAGTTGTCGTACCAGTTGCCGCTGGCGTACGCGAAGAAATCGTCGCCGGGACGGACGGACAGATCCCGGGCGCTCAGGTCGATACCAAAGGTACCCAGCTCGGCTTTGCCCTGGGGCGCTTGTGTCACCGTTGCGTCTTGGGTTTCGACGTCAGAAGAGCCGCAACCTGTCAGGAAGGCAGCCGCCAGGGCCACTGCCAGGATTGATCGCTTCATTGCTGTTTGCTTCCTTGTTCAATCGTTTTCGTTTTGCATCCGGACCGCGGAAAGAGAGAGGCTCTACCCGGAGCTGGACAGGGTGTCACGTTTTGGCGGTGTGCGGATTGGATTCACCGCGCCTCGCAGCGTTGACCGTACCACGTGGTTGGGAAAACCCCTCCGGCGAGTCTAAAAGCTGGCACCCAAGATGCCAACCAGCCCGCAACAGTTTGTAACAGAAGGCTTTCGCAAACCGGCGCCAGGATGCCTGGCAGCAATGACACCGAGGTTTTTGCTTATCGCAAATCGTGAAATGTCGTGAGAAGGCCGCTTCAGGTGGCTGGATAACGTCCCCATGACAGATTGGACTGGGGACGGACCTGCAGCGCCAGCGGTTCTGCCGTCGGTTGAGTCTTGGGGTGTCCGGTTACGCACGCCCATATTACCGTCGATTCGGTGCGTGGCTCTGTAACCCTCGATTTAAGGGCAAGCTGGTGAGCATCGCCACAGAGCGGCCGTTAGCTCCCAAGATGACTTTCCTCGTCGCTTTATTAATGACCCGAATTGCCTTGGGCTGAACGGGGAAGTGGTGGCTATCGCCCCGAAGCAGCCGTTCACTCCTCAAGTGGCTGTCCAGTTAAGCCGTCGGTTGAGTCTTGGGGTGTCCGGTTACGCACGCCCATATGGCCCTCGATTCGGAGTGAGGCTCTGTAACCCTCGATTTAAGGGGAAACTGGTGAGCATCGCCACAGAGCCGCCGTTA
>CAZWED010000386.1:0-2863 GCA_964632645.1 uncultured Ferrimonas sp.
CACCCCAGGTCATAGACGCGGGTACCGGGCTGCACACGGCGCTCGGCGATCTCGCCAAGGGTATGCAGGATCTGCCCATAACCGGGAATGGAACGGGAGATCATGTCGGGGAACACCGACGCGACTTTGTCGTCGAATCGGAAATCAGCCACTTTCGCCAGTGGCTTGGAGAAAATACGGTCTTGTTCGGAGGTCATGATAGCTTCCTGAATGAACAAAAAATATTGTAGCGGTGCGGGGCAAAGGGCAGCAACCTAGACCGTAGACAGAACCGATAAGGCGGTTAATATAGATCCAACCTGGGCAACGAATCGCCAGTGACAGGAGGTCACGGTGTTGCCGAAGAGGACGTTCACAAGGAATTGCCGTGACCCGAGTCGCCTTTTGGCTATTTTTAACCTCATTGTTTGCCGTTGTCCCCGGGGCGATGGCGCAGGCTGATCCGTTGCGGATCGCCGTTTCACTCGACAGCTACCCCTATCAGTACCGCAACAGCCAGGGCGAGCCCGCAGGCTATCTGGTTGACTTCTGGCGCCGCTGGGCGGAACAGAAACAACAACCGGTAACCTTTCACATCATGACCTGGCCCGACAGTCTGGTGGCGCTGTCGGAAGGGCGGGTCGACCTCCATGCCGGGCTGGCCAAAAGCCCGGGCCGGGAAGCGCGTTTTGCGTTGTCAGACCCTTTGGTCTCCGTCCCGCTTCAAATCTTCGTTCATCGCGACCTGCCCAGGCTCTCATCCCTATCGGACCTCGCCCCCTATCGCATCGGTGTGGTGGCCCGCTCGGTCCACGAAGAGTTGTTGCTTGAACGACTGCCTTCCGCCTCTCTGGTGCGCTACCCGACCCGGGACGCTTTGCTGAGTGCCGCGCTGGAAGGGGAAGTGATGGTGTTCGCCAACCTGGATGGCTACCTCCAGCGTTCTCAGCGGCAGCAGCAGATCTCCCGGCAGTTTCCCGCCCACCGCCGGCTGCCCCTGGCCACCATTCCGGTCAGTGCCGGCGCGTTGCCGGAGCAGGCAGAGCGGATCCGGGCCATCAATCGGGATCTGAGTGAGTTCAGCATCGGCGTGCGGGAAGTGCTGGCCCGCCGCTGGCTCGGCCAGTCCAATCCCCATGCGCCGCTGAAGGTGGGGGTGACCCCGGACATGCCGCCGCTGATGTTTACCGGCGAAGGGGGACAGCCAACGGGTCTGGTGGTGGATCTGTGGCGGGCCTGGTCGTTGCAAAGTGGCGTGCCGGTGCAGTTTGTCACCGCTGGCCTGGGTCCGGCTGGATTGTCGGCGTTGAGGAAAGGGGAGTTAGACCTGTTCGCCGGCCACGTGGCGGCGGAGGTGGGCAAGCTGGGGCTGGAAAAAGCCTACGAGCTGTATCGCGTCCCTTCGGTGATGGTGGTCCGCCGCGGCGACGATCCGGACACCCTGCTGCAACCGGAGCGGGCCCTGGGTTACTACGCCAACGCCGGTTACGAAGCCTGGCTCAGCCAGAGGCATCAGCCGGTTACCCGCTTCAGTTCCGACAAGCCGGTTGAATTGCTGGCGATGCTGACGGAGCACAAGGTGGATGGGGTGCTGTTGCCCAAGGCCCTGGTGCCGGCACTGGATGAGGGAGTGGACGCCGTGGCGTTAAGCAAGCCCCAGGTGGCGCTCAATGTGTTGGTGGCCACCGGGGACAACGCGCTGGCTGAGCGGGTTAAGCGAGGCTTTGCCGAACTGCCGCCGGAGCAAGTCCTGGCACTGACGCAGTATTGGGTCGGCGGTACCGACACCCATCTGGTGGGCGACGTCGCCCGTCCCCTGATCGCCGACCCCCGCCCCTGGTTGGTGAACCATTCCCGTCTCCCTGAGTGGGCCTGGGATGCGCTCGAGCTGGAATCGGCACTCGGCCAACTTGCCCGGGCACTTGGTGTCACCCTGTACACGGCGCAGGCGCCGCGGGCCGGCGAATCGCCGGTGCCGGTCTTCCTCAGCATCAAGGCCGCGCCCGGGCCATTGAGTGAGCCGGCCCAGCCCCTGATGAGCCTGAAGTACCTGCTGGTGAGTGAGTCACCGATCCCGCCGTCGATGTCATTCGACGACATGACGAAGCCGCTGGCGGTACTGGAACGGAGCCCGGAGCACCGCTGGCTGCGCCAGCATTATCCCCTCAACAAGGTGGTCACCGTACGCCATCGGGCTGAAGCCCTGAATGCCCTGGAAGCCGGTCGGGTGCTGTTGCTGCCGGCGGCCCAGTGGCAGGCGTGGGGCATCAGCCATCCCTCTCTGCACCTGTCAACGCCGCGGAGTGCCCCCAAGCTGGCGATCTATCTGTCGCTGCCCGAGTCGCAGGCGGCGTGGCGGGAGCCACTGAACCAGGCCCTGAGTTTGTTGGAGTGGCCCAACGACAGCGCCCCGTCCGATAGCCGCTCGTTGCTCAGTGGCATGGCGGGCATCGCCTTCTGGACGGCGGTAACGGTGATACCGCTGCTGTCACTGGGCTTTATCGTGGTGTATCGGCGCTGGCGCTGGGAGCAGGTGCAGCGCAAGGCGCTGGAGCAGCAACACAACAGAACCGACGGCGTGGACCCGATAACCGGACTGCCCGGGCGCAGTATGCTGGATGATCGTCTGGGTCAGGCGGTGATGGTGCACGCGCGGGAACACAAACAGATGGCGGTGCTGCTGCTGGATCTGGATGGCTTCAGCGCGCTGAACCGGCGCCTGGGGTGGGACAAGGGCGACGCGCTTCTGGATCCGGTCGCCCAGCGTTGGCGCACCGGACTGCGCCGCTCCGACACCCTGGCCCGGCTGCGTGGTGATCAGTTTGTGGTGATTCTGAACCAGGTGAAAAGTGTGGCGGCGGCGCGTCATGTCGCCGAGATGCTG
>CAZWED010000387.1:0-2861 GCA_964632645.1 uncultured Ferrimonas sp.
GCCAGCAGCGATTAAGCAGCATGAAAAGGTTAGTTGGTTCTGCGTTCTTCTTACGCCGTGGTCCTTATCGTTGTCCGATCCCTGCTTATCCCTAGCAATGCTCATTCAAGGCGGCGTTTTCTACATTTATGCAACAAGTGGTCGGGCTGGTATTCGGTCCAGCTCTTAGGAATTGGCCAAAGGCGAAGCGATGATCCTGCCGGCAAAGCAGCACATTTTTTCAGCAATCAAATTGGTCAAACTTTGCGCAAACGCCGGGACGCTCCCCCTTTTTGGACTATTGTTCCAAAAAGGCTCTCATTCTTAGATATTCGAACTGGATGTTTCGTAAACACATAAGGCGATTGGTATTCAACCACGAAACTCCGGCGTTTTGTGTTGTTCCTCACGCTTCCGCAGGTGAATGTTCTTCGAACGTGGTCCTATTGTAATGGGGCCCGTAACGCTGGGGGCTGGGCGGTAACAAGGTTGACACAACTCCGGACGCTGTGGAAAGATGCGGATGCACCCGCCTATCGTGGGGATAGGTGGGGTCTATGGATAACAACACTAATTAGACGGAACTGGCTTCAGCGCAACGCTGGGTGAACACAGTGGAAAGTGTTTGAAGCCGTAAACTCACAACAAGACTGGTTGGGAACTATGTCCGTGATGAAAAGAACCAAACTCGCCTCTGCGTTGGTCGGTGCTATGACACTGGCAGTTAGCGGTATGGCTGTGGCGGCGGATCCGCTGGCTGCGATCCAGAATGCTGACAAGCAAATTCAGGATGAGGCTGCGAAGTCTCAGCAGAAGATCAACAAACTCTACGACCAGGCTCAGGACATGCTCTATGAGTACCGTCTGGTGGTTGATGAAACCGATACACTCAAGTCCTACAACGATTACGTTGCTTCCCTGGTTGCTGACCAGGAAGCCCGTATGGCCTCTCTGCAAGGTCAGATCAACGGTATTGAACGCACCAAGCAGGGCGTTGTGCCGCTGATGACCCGCATGATCGACACCTTGGATCAGTTCGTGGCCCTGGACGTGCCTTTCCAGCTGGAAGAGCGTCAGTCCCGTGTTGAGCGCCTGAAAGAGGTGATGGGTGACTCCAACGTATCCACCGCCGAGAAATATCGTCTGGTGCTGGATGCCTACCTGATCGAGAACGAATACGGCAACAAGATGAACGCTTACGAAGGTAAGCTGAACATCGACGGCAAAGAGCTGACCGTGGACTTCTTCCACCTCGGCCGTGTGGTCTTCGTGGCCCAGTCTCTGGACCAGAAGAACGCCTGGGCATGGGACAACGACAAGCGCGAATGGCACGCTCTGAGCGACGACATGCTGCGTCCGGTGACCAATGCCATCAAGATGGCCCGCCGCCAGGCTGCGCCTGACCTGCTGAAATTGCCTGTTCAAGCCGCGGAGAGTGCAGAATAATGAAAAAGATCATCTCTACTGCCTTTGTTGCAGCCGCACTGACGTTCTCAGCCGCCCCCATGGCTGCAGAACAGACTCCGGCACAGACGCTCGACCAGCTGCTGAACCAGATCAAGCAGTCTCGTCAGTCTGAAGCCCGCATCAACAAGCAGCGCGAAGCCGAGTTCGTTGCCGAGCGCGCCGACAAGCAGCAACTGCTGCGCGACGCCAAGGCCGCCCTGGCTGCTGAAAAGCAGCGTGGTGAGGACCTGGCTACCCGCTTCACCAACAACGACCAGGAAATTGACCGCCTGAGCCGTGACCTGGCCACCGCTACCGGTGACCTGGGTGAAATGTTCGGTGTAGTACGTCAGGTGTCCGGCGACATGTCCGGTCAGCTGAGTGCTTCTCTGATCAGTGCCCAGTACCCGGGTCGCTCAGAGTTCATGGCAGAACTGGCTGCGGCGAAAGAGCTGCCGACCATCAAGGAACTGGAAGAGCTGTGGATCGCTCTGCAGACTGAAATGACTCAGTCCGGCAAAGTGGTCAAGTTCAACGCCGAGGTGATCGACCCGAACGGTAACGTTTCTGAGCAGGCGGTAACCCGCGTGGGTAACTTCACCCTGCTGGACAACAAAGAGTACCTGACCTTCAACACCGAGACTGGCACCATCCAGCGTCTGGCCAAGCAGCCTGAAGGCTTCAAGGTTCGCACTGTGGGTCAGTACGCCGGTGCTTCCGCTGGCCAGACTCCGCTGTTCGTTGACCCCTCTCGCGGCGCGCTGCTGGCGGTTTACACCCAGAAAGCGACCCTGGAAGAGCAGTTCCACCAGGGTGGTACCGTGGGTTACATCATCGCCGGTCTGCTGGGCCTCGGTGTGCTGATCTCCCTGTACAAGATCATCACTCTGACCCTGGAGTCCGCGAAGATCCGCGCTCAGGTTAAGAACGTGGACAACCCGGGTAACAACGCTCTGGGCCGCATCCTGAAGACCTATCAGGAAAACAAAGATGTGGATGTTGAGACTCTCGAGCTCAAGATCGACGAAGCGATTCTCAAGGAAACTCCGCGCATTGAGTCCGGCATCAACATGATCAAGGTGATGGCCGCTATCTCTCCGATGCTGGGTCTGTTGGGTACCGTGACCGGTATGATCGAAACCTTCCAGAACATCACCCTGTTCGGTACTGGTGACCCGAAGATCATGGCCGGCGGTATCTCCATGGCGCTTGTAACCACCGTACTGGGTCTGGTTGCCGCTCTGCCTCTGCTGCTGATGCATGCTCTGGTAGCTGGCCGTGCCAAGTCTGTGGTTGAAGTAATCGAAGAACAAAGTGCGGGCATCATTGCGACTCACGCTGAACAGCGAGGCAAGTGATTATGCTTTACCTGGTAGAACTCTGGGAATCTGTCAGGGACTTCATGGCCACCGGGGGGGACGTCCTCTGGTTGGTGG
>CAZWED010000388.1:0-2841 GCA_964632645.1 uncultured Ferrimonas sp.
TAATGACATGATCTCTCACGGCAATCCAGGCACCTTCAGAAGATCATTTCGCAGCAATAAAAAAAGGCAGCCGAAGCTGCCTTTTTCAGTGTGACCTGCGTTCAGAATTGGTAGCTGAACTTGGTGTAAACGTAGCGTCCCATCACGTCGTAGACCTCGGGCGTCGTCCAAACATCTTTGTAGCTCGGGTGATATTTCGGGGTCTCATCAAACAGGTTGTTGATCCCCAGAGTCACGTTAAAGCCTCCGCTGAAGCGGTACAGGTAAGAGATGTTGTGGTACCAGGCCGCCGGGACTTCGAAGTCAGGCTCGGTCAGGTCAACCATCTCGCCCACCATGCGCAGCTGGTAATTGAAGGTCCAGTTGTCGGCATTCACCATCAACTGAGCGTTCTGACGCCATTCGGCATAGCCTCCGTTCATGCCACTGATGGTGCCGGTGTAGTCGATGCCGTCCTGCTTGAAGTTGAGCAGGCGGGTAACGTCCCAGTTCAGGGTCCAGTCGTGGCCACCGTACGCCCAGGCGTAACGGAAGTTGGCGTCCACGCCGTCCGTCTCCTGGTAACCCGCGTTCACCAGTGGCGCGTAGAAGGTCTCAATCTCACCGGTTACGGCGCTGCGGGTGATGTCCAGCGCTTCGCAGGCGTTGGCGTCACCCTGCTTGTAACACGCGTCGAGGTAGGCCTGACGGTCGATGCGGGTGATGGCGTTGGTCACTTCAAAGCGCCAGTAGTCGACGGTCATGGAGAAACCATCAGCGTACGCCGGGCTGTAAACAAAGCCCGCTGTGAAGGTGTCCGCCTCTTCCGGTTTCAGGTCAGGATCCGTGGTCCAGGTCACCTCCATCTGGGCGTCTTCCTGCTTGAACTCCTTAGCCTGGCTCGGATCATCCCAGCCCACAGTGCGGCACTGTACCGCCAGGGTGCTGTTGCCGCTGTAGTCCACTTCGGAACAGGGGTCGGTCAGGTAGTCGAAGGAGCCCACATTGCCACCGTACAGCTCGGATACGCTCGGCGCACGGAACGCGGTGGAAGCCACACCACGCAGCATCAACTCATCGTTCACGCGCCAGGTCAGGCCCAGCTTCCAGGTGGTGTCGGAACCGAAGGTGCTGTAGTCAAACCAGCGCACAGCGGCTTCCATGGTGACTTCATCAGCGAAACGCAGGCCGGACAGCAGCGGCACTGAGAACTCGGCGAACACCTGAGTGGTGTCGTAGTCGCCCTTGGTCGGGTCCTGCTGAGACTGGGAAGACTCACCGTTTTGGGTGATCGGGTCCGGCGTGAACCAACCCTTCTCCTTGCGGTACTCGGCACCGGTCGCGAAGGCCACTGCGCCCGCCGGCAGGTCAAACAGTTCACCGGACAGGTTGGCAGCATACACGTGCATCTCGTTACCGCCCTCGGAGCGGTCGTCGTACATCACGTCGCCCAGGATCTCCTGGCTCAGCGGCTCCCCGGACAGCCAGGCTTCCGTGTTGTCATAGATGGACTGCTCAACGCGGGAGGTGATGGCCAGGTTGCGGGCCCAGCTGGTGGCTTCGTTACGGCCGAAGGTGTAGGAGATGTCCCAGTCGTAGCCGTTACCGATGTCCAGGTAACCTTCGAAGCCGGCAACCACGCGGTAGGTGTCGGTGGTCTGGTCGAAGATGCGCGGGCCGGCTTCGGTCATGCGACGCTTGTATACGGCGCTCTCTTTGCCATCCCACGGACCGGAACCGAGCTTGGCGGTATCCAGATAGAGGTTGGTGATGGGGGCCGGAGCCATCTGCTGATCGGAGTCACGGCGGGTGTACATCGCTTCAACAAACACATTGGTGTCGGTCAGCACTTCGTACTTGAAGTTACCGTTCAGGCTGTAGCGCTCCATCGGAGTGGAGAGGTAGCTGTAGGGCACGTAGTTGAAGTACTCGTCCTGCTTGCTCCAGCTGCCATCGGCGTTCGGCGTGTGGTAGCCGTCGCCCCAGTTCAGGGAACCGCCCGGGATGGTGGAACTCCAGCCGCCACAATCGCCCCAGGGACCACAGTTGGACCAGAAACGGTCATCCTGATACACCTCGCCACGGTTCACGTAGGACGCGCCCAGAACCAGGTTACCCCGATCGAAATTGGTGCCCCACAGTGCGCTCAGCTCACCGGTTTCGCCATCGCCCTTATCGGACGCGCCGATCTGGCCATCCAGCTGGAAGCCTTCGAAGTCGGTCTTGGTAATGATGTTGATCACCCCGGCAACGGCGTCAGAGCCGTACACCGCGGAGGCCCCGTCCTTAAGCACTTCGATGCGCTCAATGATGGATACCGGGATGGTGTTCAGGTCAACGGACGCATCCGCACCGGTACCGGAAACCACCATGCGGCGGCCGTTAACCAGCACCAGGGTACGCTCGGCGCCCATGCCGCGCAGGTCAATGCGGGCGGCACCACGGCCACCGTTGTTGGTGGAGGAGCCCACGGCAGCGCCGGCAGAGGCGGTGCTCTCCTGCAGGATCTGCTCAACCGAGGTGTAAGAGCCCGCTTCGATGCGATCGGCGCCAATGACGTTAACCGGAGACGCGGTTTCCATGTCCGCACGCTTGATGCGAGAACCGGTAACGGCAATGCGCTCTACGTCCTGGGCAACGTTGGCCTCTTCAGCGAAAGCGGGGGTGGCAATGGCGGCACCGGCGATGGTGCTGGTGATGAGTGCGGCGCGAACGGAACGCGCAACGGTAGATGGGTACTGCATCCTAACTCCCTTGAGACATTATTCTTATCGTCTTCCTTATCACCCCCCCAGGCTCTGGTGGCCCATGATGTTGTCGGGGTGATACGGCTAGGATACTGAGTTATCGCCTTTTTATGGT
>CAZWED010000389.1:0-2812 GCA_964632645.1 uncultured Ferrimonas sp.
CGCGCCCCTTCAATGCGGGCAAGCAGGAAGAAGTGAAGCGCCGGGTCAAACACATGTAATCGTTCCAGGCCCCACTAAAACGGGGCCTGAATCCGTTTAAGAGCCAAGCATGAACTATCACGCCTACTATCCGGTTGATGTGGTCAACGGCCCCGGCACCCGGGTGACCCTGTTTGTCTCCGGCTGCGAGCACCAGTGCCGCGGCTGCTACAACCAGAGCACCTGGCGCCTGGACTCCGGCCACCCCTTCGATCAGGCGATGGCCGACCAGGTGCTGGCCGACCTGACCGACCGCCGTATTCCCAAGCGCGGCCTGTCGCTGTCCGGTGGCGACCCCCTTCACCCCGCCAACCTGGCCGATGTGCTGGCTCTGGTGCAACGGGTACGGCGGGAGGCGCCGGACAAGGACATCTGGGCCTGGACCGGCTACACCCTCGAATCCCTGAGCGAGGCTCAGCAAGAGGTGGTGGCCCTGCTGGACGTGCTGATCGACGGCCAGTTTGTTGAGGCCGAGCGCGACGCCAACCTGGTGTGGCGTGGCAGCCGCAACCAGCGCATTCACCGCTTCGAACGGTAACGTTCTCCCATTGTTGCTAAAAACGGCAATCAGAACGGTCGCTTATTGCTGAGGGATCGCCCAGCGTCTAAGCTGGGCGGCCTTTGACGTTTTCCGACAACAGAGTGTCGTTTCCGAATGAAAACTGCCCTTGTGGTCGGCGCCACCGGCGCCACCGGCAGCGCGCTGGTGAATGCGCTGCTCACCAGTGATGAATACCAGGCCATCCACCTTGTCAGTCGCCGCACCACCCACTGGCGTCACCGCGATGCCATACGCGAACACATCCTGCCCCTGAGCCGCATCGGCGACCTGACCACCCCATACGCCATTGACGAGGTGTATTGCTGCCTCGGCACCACCATGAAAACCGCCGGCTCCAAAGCGGCGTTTCGCGCGGTGGATTACAGTGCGGTGGTGGCGTTGGGGCAGTGGGCCAAGGCCAATGACGTTGGCCAGATGCACGTGATCAGCTCAAAAGGGGCCAACGCCGGTTCACGCAACTTCTACCTGCGCACCAAGGGGGAGATGGAGCAGGCGCTGTCCGCGCTCGATCTGCCGGCGCTCTATCTGTACCGTCCCTCCCTGCTCAGTGGTGAGCGAATCGATTACCGACGCAAGGAGCGACTGGGCGAGGTCATTCTCAACAGCCTGGCCTGGTTGCCGGGGTCGGATCGCTGGCGACCGGTGCCCATCGATACACTGGCGCACGCCATGATGGGCCGGGCCCGCCAACACGAAGGCAAGGGACGTTTTCGGATTGAGTCGGACCAAATCCTTCGCAGTGCGTTGGAACCGGCCGAATAAAAAGTGAGCAAACGGGGTTGTCCCCGTTTTTTTTCGTCCCCGCTCTGGCCTAGACTGGCGTCACATCCATACTGCCATCGACAGGGAGAGCGCATGGCGAAACAGATCCGGTTTGGCGATCCCGTCAATGAATCCGAGCGTTGGGCGTTCAAACTGCTGGCCGAGGAATTGCCGGACGACTACCTGTTGTTGACCAATATCGAAGTCCCCACCCAAAGTGGCCAGGCGCTGGAGGTCGATGCCCTGGTGATTGGCCAGTGGGGGATCTACGTGGTCGACGTCAAAGGCTACATCGGTCAGCTCGAAGCGGGACAACACGCCTGGCAACTGGATGGCCGTGACGTCGACAACAGCCTGGCCAAGGCCAACTACGTGGCCCGGGTGTTAGCGGGCCGTTTCAAGCACAAGTTTCCCATCGGCGTATACGCTCCCTGGTGCCAGGGCATGGTGTTTGTGACCGGCCGGCGTGGCAGCGAGATCAGCCTGCGTAAAGGGGAGGGGGAACTCTCCATCTACACCCCCGAGCAGATTGTCGAGGCGCTGACTCAGGACTGGGCCCTGACGTCCCGCTTTGCCCACCAGGTGACCGAACAGCAGCGTTCTCTGGTGCTGGATGCCATCGGACAGGTGGCGCTGGTGGAGCAACGCAACAACCGCATTCAGGATTTTGAAAAGCTCAAGTGCCTGTACATCAAGCACGGGCTCGAGATCTGGCAGGCCAACTATAACCCCGGTGACTGGCAGGCCCCCTGGCTGTTGAAAATCCTGGTGCCGTCCGAGTGCGAGGATCAGGCTCAGGCCACGATGCTGGAAGGGCAGATGCGGGAGGAGCTTTACCGCCTGCAACAGTTGGCGGGCTGCTCCGGGGTGCCCTTCAGCGCGCCGCTGATCCAGGACGGCGAGCAGCTGGTGCTGCCTATCCGGATGCCAAGGGGGACGGCGATGCACCAGTTCGATTACGACCGGTGCGATCGGACACTGGCCCTCTCCTTGCTGGTTCGGGCTGCGGTGGCCCTGCAACAGATCCACCGTCGGGGCATCACGGTGTCCGGCTGGGGCGAAAACGGCATCTTCCTCAGTGAAAGCGGCGAGGTCGAGTTCATCGACATCCGCAACACCCTCAGCGAAGCGGAGGACATCCAGCACTTTGCCACGGTGTTCGGCGAGTTGGCCCAGTGCACCCATGAACCGCGCATCACCAGCTGGTTTACCCAGGCGGCCAAAGGGCGCAGCGACAGCCTGGATGAACTGCGGGTGGATCTGGCGCTGGTGGTGCAGCGGCCAGAAGCGTCGCGACTGGCGGTGGACCCGGTCCTGTTGGCGCCGGGCATGGCCATCGACGGGCGTTATCAGTTGGAGGCACTGATTGTCGAAGGGGAGGCCAGCCAGTTGTGGCAGGCCCGTCACCTGCAAGGCCAGTACCCCTGTGCGCTTTCGGTGTATCGTGGG
>CAZWED010000390.1:0-2806 GCA_964632645.1 uncultured Ferrimonas sp.
GCTGGCGAGTTGCGTCCCTTCCGGTACCACACCGAGTTCGATCTGGCGGGCCAGGGTGGCTTGCCTTACCGCGTCCCAACCCTGGTCAAACTGCCCTTTGTAGCGGTCTGCCCACTCCGGCGAGATGTGGTGAGGGGCGTGCACGGCACCGGTGGCGAAGTAGACGAAGATCGGCTTCTCCGGGGTCATGGCATGCTGGAAGCGCATCCAGTTAATGGCCTGGTTGGTCAGGTCCTCGGTGAGGTGGTATCCGGGATCCTCAGGGATCTCAACCCGCGCGGTGCCGTCATAGAGCATCGGCGAATACTGGTTGGTTTCCCCACCGATAAAGCCATAGAACTTGTCGAATCCCTGCTGGGTGGGCCAGCGGAAGAAGGGGCCGGAGACGCTGGTTTCCCAGGCGGCGGTTTCGTGCCATTTGCCAAAGGCCGCGGTGCTGTAGCCGTTGAGGCGGAGAATTTCCGCCAGGGATGCCGCGTTATTGGGGATTTGGCCGGTATTGCCCGGAAACGCCGTGGCGGTTTCGGAGATCGACCCCATGTTGACCGTATGGTGATTGCGTCCGCTTTTCAGGGCGGCCCGCGTCGGCGAGCAGAGCGCGGTGGTGTGGAAATTGTTGTAGCGCAGCCCGGATTCGGCGAGGGAATCCAGAGTGGGCATCTGGATGGGGCCGCCAAAGGTGCTGGGGCCGCCGAATCCCAGATCGTCCAGCAGCACGATCACCACATTGGGCGCCCCCTTTGGCGCTGTCAGCGCGGTGGGTTTGGGGGCTTTGGCGTCGCGGGCGTCCAGTTCGGTGATGGGGGGAGAGACGGGGTCGGGGATGGGCAGGGCGGTGCGGTCCACCTCCTCGGCCAGACTCCGCAGCGGCATCAGCGCGAGCAGCATCAGCAACCCGCCCAATAGGCCAGGGACGTTCAGGCCTCGATTCGATTCACACAGATTCATCGCGCGTACTCTCCCGTGACTCGGTGCCGCCGCCGTGGGGGCGCATCGGCGTTGTTGGTGTTATCCCTGCGTCAGAAAGGCACTAAGGCTTTGAATGTTGGAGATGTTATCGGTGCGCCGAGGCAGGAATATGGCAGGGTGCCACTCAGCCCAGGCCTCGGGGTTCTTATCAGCCCAAGGTTTATCTTAGTTGGTGTCGCCCCACGGCTTAGGCGCATTTCGAATATGGACACCGCAAGCCACCGCGGCGCAAAAAAAAACATCCCTGGCGTGTTTCCACGACAGGGATGTTGGGTCACTTAAGAGGGGGCGGCCTCGGGGGGATGAGGGGCCCCGGTGCGGCGGGCGACGTCAATGGGATGATGACGGCCGGAGCGTGGCTCCGGCTCAGGTGTCGCCGGTGTTCACCTTACTTCTTAAGTTCGTGCGGCCACTCTTTCTCAACCCGCTCGGAGATGAACTGGGCCTTGTCGGCTTGCATCTTCTCCAGGTTCAGACCGGCCAGAGGCTGGGCTTCCGCCTTGGTGTCCACCTTGGTGATGTCGAAGACGTAGGTCGGCGCGTACTTCTGCACCAGGGCCGCGGCCTCAACCAGTGCCTGGTCGATGATGGCGTTGGACTTGGTCAGCAGGCGAACCGCTTCCGCCTTGTTGTGGGCGTGGATGCCGTGAGAGGCGGTCGCGCTGTCCCAGAACCACTGGGCGTTACGGATCTTGGTCAGCAGGCTGTTCATCTCACCGGCCAGCTCGGTACCCGCTTTCAGCGCGCCCTCGTAGTTGGCCTTGGCCTCGGCGATGGTCTTACCTTCCGCCAGACCTTCCACACCGTTGGCGGACCAGATGGCCTGCGCGGTGAAGTGCAGTTGGGTCAGGCGGGCGTCGGTGCCGTTCTCGCCAAAGCGCAGGGCGTTGATCTCATCCTTACGCTTCTTCAGGAAGGTGTCGAACGCGCCAGCGTCGTGACAGCCCTTACAGCTGCTGGGCAGGGTTTCGGCATCAAAACGCACGTTGTGGCGGGAGTACTCCATGCCGTTGCTGTTCTGCGCTTTCGGCATGTGGCAGGTGGCGCAGGTGAAGTCCAGATGGTTGGACATGGCGTGGCTGGTGCGATCCACCAGGTTTTCGTACTCGGGGTGCTGGGTCTTCAGGTTCGGCGCACCGGAGATGGCGTTGGTCCAGTCCTTGAAGCCAATGGAGTCGAAGTAGGCCAACTGCGCTTCGGAGGCAAAACCGTCATACAGGCCGTCGGTGCCCTGATAGCCTACCTGGCTGGCGTAGTTGGTCTGTACACCCGGTACCCAGAAGTCCCACGGGTACTTCACTTTCTTGGAGTCGGTGCCGTCGAAGTAGTATTCCACGTGACACTGGGCGCACACCTGGTTGGCTTTTTCACCGTCGTTCTGCGCTTCGAACGTGCGGCCGATGGTGGTCATGGCGCGGTCGGTGTAGGGGCGGGACAGGCGGATCTGGTCTTCACCCAGTTCGTGACAGTCGGCACAACCGATGGTGTTGGCCATCTCGTGGCCCCAGGTGGACCAGGAGTTGTTGGAGAAGTTGGCTTCGCCCACTTCGTCGTACATGCGGGCGATGTCCGGGGTCTTACAGCCCCAGCAGCTGGCGGCCATCGCTTCACCCACAACGACGCCATCGACGATCATCGGGCTGCCGGTACGCAGGGTGGAGATCACGTCGGTGACGGCGAAGTGGTGACCACGGGCGCGGTTGTAATCCTTGGCAAAGCCGTAGCCCGCCCAGGCAATCACCAGGTTCGGGTTGGCGTCCAGCAGGTCAGTCGGGCCGGCTTCCGGCGTGTTCTGCTCGGTTTCGGCCCAGGAGGCGTGCTGCTCCGGGAAGGTTTC